>JAETPK010000131.1 GCA_021771265.1 Oscillospiraceae bacterium | reverse complement strand
ACCGCCGAAGCGTGGAAGGGCGGCCTGGTTGTTCCACGCTGGGTCGGCAGAAAATATCTGCCGGACTGTCACAGAGTTTTTTGTGAAGCGCTATCAATGGCTGTTCGGAATGCCCCTGCGGGCTCCTTTCCGTATGTTCCATGGACCGCTTGACAAAGCGGTCCAATTTTTGTCCCGGCGGCGCGGGGCTGTACGCGCCGTAAAACGACCGAACAGAAAGGTGAATATCATGAAGAAGTTTTTGTCTCTGCTCATGGCCCTGACCATGGCCCTCTCCCTGGCCGCCTGCGGCTCCAAGGAGGAAGCCCCCGCCCAGACCCCCGCTGAAGAAACGCCCGCCGAGACCGTCGAATTCACCGGCGTGGAGGACGGCGTCCTCACCGTGGGCATGGAGTGCGCCTACGCCCCCTACAACTGGACTCAGATGGACGACTCCAACGGCGCCGTACCCATCAGCAACGTCCCCGGCTCCTACGCCAACGGCTATGACGTGATGATCGCCCAGAAGATCTGCGAGGCCAACGGCTGGGAGCTGGAGATCGTCTCCAGTGCCTGGGACTCCCTGTGCCCCGCCGTTCAGTCCAAGACCATGGACGCCAACATCGCCGGTCAGTCCATGACCGCCGACCGCATGGCTGAAGTGGACATGGCCGGCCCCTACTACTACGCCACCATCGTCTGCGTCACCACCAAGGACAGCCCCTACGCCTCCGCCGCCTCCATCGCCGACCTGGCCGGCGGCAAGTGCACCTCTCAGTCCGGCACCATCTGGTATGACTCCTGCCTGCCCCAGATCGAAGACGCCGAACTGCTGGCTCCCGCCGAGACGGCTCCCGCCATGATCATGCAGCTCCAGACCGGCGCCGTGGACTTCATCTGCACCGACATGCCCACCGCCATGGCCGCCGTCGCCAAGGATGACAACCTGGTGATCCTGAACTTCTCCGGCACTGACGGCGACTTCCAGTTCGCCTCCGAGGAGGAGCGGGCCGAGAACGTGAACATCGGCATCTCCGTGCTGAAGGGCAACACCGTCCTGAAGGACGCCATTGACAGCGTTCTGTCCACCATGACGGAGGACGACTTCAACGCCCTGATGGATCAGGCCATTGCCATCCAGCCCGAGGTCTGAGTCTTTTCCTCTGTAAACGATACCGTGCGTCCTCCGGTCCTGAAAACGGGGCCGGAGGATGCGCCCATCTCACCGAAAGGAGTTTCTCCCATGGAAAAGCTGGTGAAGCTGTGCCAGGATGTCGCGCTGCTGTGGAGCAAGTACTGGCCCATGTACATGAGCGGCGTGAAAAACACGCTGATCCTCGCCCTGGTGGCCACCGCTATCGGCTGTGTCATCGGCCTGGTCTGCGGCATCCTGAACACCATTCCCTATACGAAAGGCGATCCCCTTCCCAAGCGGTTTTTCCTGAAGCTGATCCGGGTCCTGGTGCGCATTTATGTGGAGGTGTTCCGTGGCACCCCCATGGTGCTGCAGGCGGTGTTCATCGTCTACGGCCTGCCCTATTTCACGGATAACGCCCTGCGGTTTGACAACATCTGGGCCGCCGCCATCCTCATCGTGTCCATCAACACCGGCGCGTACATGGCGGAGTCCGTCCGGGGCGGCATCATCTCCATCGACCCCGGCCAGACGGAGGGCGCCAAGGCCATCGGCATGACCCACGTCCAGACCATGACCAGCGTCATCCTGCCCCAGGCCCTGCGGAACATCATGCCCCAGATCGGCAACAACTTCATCATCAACGTGAAGGACACCTCCGTCATGTTCATCATCAGCTTCACGGAGTTCTTCGCCGCCCACCGCTACATCGTGGGTGTCAACAACATGTACTTCCCCTCCGCCACCATTGAGATGGTCGGTTATCTGACCATGACCCTGGCCGCCTCCTTTATTCTGCGGCTGGTGGAGAAGCTGATGGACGGCTCCGACAGTTATGAGCTGGTGCAGGCGGACCAGCTGACCATGGCCGCCGGCACTTACAGCCATCCGGACAAGGGGACTCCCTTTGACGAGCGCAGCAAGGAGTACCGGGATCGGGTCCAGCAGGGCCTGAAGCACGGCCGGAACAGAGGAGGGCGATGACATGAGCGATATGATCTTGCAGGTCAACCACCTGTCCAAATCCTTCGGCAGCCACGAGGTCCTACGGGACATCGACTTCACCGTGGCCAAGGGCGACGTCACCAGCATCATCGGCGCCTCCGGCTCCGGCAAGTCCACCCTGCTGCGGTGCATCAACCTGCTGGAGACGCCCACCTCCGGCGAGATCTTGTACCACGGGAAGAATGTGGCGGGCCGGGGCGTCAACGCCGCCGCTTACCGCTCCCATGTGGGCATGGTGTTCCAGTCCTTCAACCTGTTCAACAACATGACCGTGCTGGAGAACTGCATGGTGGGCCAGATCAAGGTCCTGAAAAAGGGGAAGGAAGAAGCCCGGACCCACGCCATGGAATACCTGCAAAAGGTGGGCATGGCCCCCTATATCAACGCCAAGCCCCGGCAGATCTCCGGCGGCCAGAAGCAGCGGGTGGCCATCGCCCGGGCCCTGGCCATGGACCCGGAGGTGCTGCTGTTTGACGAGCCCACCTCCGCCCTGGACCCGGAAATGGTGGGCGAGGTCCTCTCCGTCATGCGGACTCTGGCCCAGGAGGGCATGACCATGCTGGTGGTGACCCACGAGATGGCCTTTGCCCGGGATGTCAGCAACCATGTGGTATACATGAACCAGGGCGTCATCTGCGAGCAGGGCAGTCCCGTCCAGG
>JAETPK010000130.1 GCA_021771265.1 Oscillospiraceae bacterium | reverse complement strand
CACTTGAAGGGCGCCAGGGTGGGGTGCAGATGCATGACCACACGAACGTCGTTCTTGGCCGCGTCCACCACTTCCTCGTCATAAGCCTCCACCAGGAAGGCCAGCACCACGCGGTCTGCGCCCAGGGAAGGCTCCACCACGTAGGGGATATAGTGCTCGCCCGTCTCCTGATCGAAGTAGGTCATATCCACGCCGGAGGTGTTCTGGTGCTGGGTCAGGTCATAGTCAGTGCGGTCCGCCACGCCCCACAGCTCGCCCCAGCCGAAGGGGAACATAAATTCAAAGTCCGTGGTGGCCTTGGAATAGAAGCACAGCTCCTCGGGGTCGTGATCCCGCAGCCGCAGATTTTCGTCCTTCATGTTCAGACCCAGCAGCCACTCATGGCAAAAGCTGCGCCAGTAGTTGAACCACTCCAGGTCGGTGCCGGGCTTGCAGAAGAACTCCAGCTCCATCTGCTCAAACTCCCGGGTACGGAAGGTGAAGTTGCCGGGAGTGATCTCATTGCGGAAGGATTTGCCGATCTGGCAGACGCCGAAGGGCAGCTTGCGGCGGGTGGTCCGCTGGACGTTGTTGAAGTTCACGAAAATGCCCTGGGCGGTCTCGGGCCGGAGATACACGGTGTTCTTGGCATCCTCGGTAACGCCCTGGAAGGTCTTGAACATCAGATTAAACTGACGGATGTCGGTGAAATTATGCTTGCCGCAGGAGGGGCAGGGCACATGATGCTCCTCAATGAAAGCAGCCATCTCCTCCTGGGAAAAGGCGTCGATGGGCTTTTCCAGGGTGATGCTCTGCTCCGCGCAGAAGTCCTCGATAAGCTTATCGGCCCGGAAGCGCTCCTTGCACTCCTTGCAGTCCATCAAAGGGTCAGAGAATCCGCCCAAATGGCCGGAGGCCACCCAAGTCTGGGGATTCATGAGGATGGCGGCATCCTGGCCCACGTTATAGGGATTCTCCTGGACGAATTTTTTCCACCAGGCCTTTTTCACGTTGTTCTTCAGCTCCACGCCCAGAGGGCCGTAGTCCCAGGTGTTGGCCAGACCGCCGTAGATCTCGCTGCCAGCAAAGATAAAGCCGCGGTTTTTGCACAGGGCAACGATTTTTTCCATGGTCTTTTCGGTGTTCTTCATCATGTTTTCGTCTACTCCTTTTTTGTATTGGCTCAAGACGCAAAAAAGCCCTGAGCCGGTTTTCGGCTCAGGGCGAACTAAACAGTCCGTGGTTCCACCTGAATTCGTATCTGGCTGATACGCACTCTTGGCCGGTAACGGCGGCTGACCGGCGAAGCATTTCCGCTCCGCTGCTCCAGGGTGCCTTCTCCCCTGCTCCGACCGAGGCTCTCACCAACCGCCTCGTCTCTGCGCCCGGACGCACGGGTTACTGTTCCCTATCCACACAGTAGCCACATTCTAGTATAAAACATCTGAAATGTCAAGGAAAATCCGCCTGAACCCGTATTTTTAACAGTCATCGGGGAGCACATCCCATTCCAGCACTTTTTCCTCCGCCGTAATATGCGCGTTCTTTAAAATATAAATTGCCGCAATGATATTTCCGTCATCCAGCTGGTTCAGTGCGTCCGCAATGGCGCCATAGAGAAATCCATACAGTTCTCTGTAAGTCACCATATCCTCACCCATGGACTATCATACCATTCTCAATGCGAAAAAACAATATATTATGATGTTTTTACACTATTTTAGTTTGTATAAACACAAACCTCTTTCCGGTAAACTAATACACAGGAGAGGTGAGTTGTGTGAATGACAGGCACCACCGTGATTTTATTCGTATCGGGTTGAACATTCTGTATTATCGAAAGCAAAAAGACATCACCCAGCAAAAGCTGGCGGAGATGACCTCATACAGCAAAAATCATATCCAAAAAATTGAGACCGCCGCGGCATCTCCCAGCGTGGAGGCTCTTTTGGATATTGCCGAAGCCCTGGAGATTTCTCCGGCAAAGCTGTTTGAAGAACGGTAACAAAAACCCCCGCCCGAATTCGGGCGGGGGTTTTCCACAGGGTGACAGGGTGTTTACTTCTTGTCCCGGTCGTAGGCCACGATGACACGGCGGTTGGGCTCCGTGCCGGTGGAATAGGTGGTGACGCCGGACACCTCCTGCAGCGCGGTGTGGATCACATGGCGCTCATAGGCGTTCATGGGCTCCAGGGTGACGCTACGGCGGTACTTGACCACCTTTCCGGCCACCTTTCTGGCCAGATGCTGGAGGCTCTGCTCCCGCTTTTCCCGGTAGTTTTCCGCATCCAGCTGGACCCGGACCCGTCCGCCGGTACGGTTGACGGAATAGCTAGTCAGCTGCTGGATGGCGTCCAGGGTCTCGCCCCGGCGCCCGATGAGGGCGCCCAGATTGGCGCCTTCCAGAATGACCTTGTAGCGGCCCTTCTCCGGCAGGTACACATGGACCTCGGCGGGGCACTCCATCTGCTCCAGCAGGCCGTTCAGGAACTTCTTGATGGCCTGGGCCTTTTCATCGTCCACTTCCTCACCGTTGTCCACGGCAGGCGCGGCTTCCTTTTTGGGGGCGGGAGCGGGCTTTTCCTGCTTCTTTTCAGGCCGTTTCTCCGGCTTTTTCTCCGGTTTCTTCTCCGGGGCCTTGAAAACCTTGGGCGCTTCCTCCATAGGCGCGGGCGTCTCCTCTTCCTCCGGACCGTAGCTGACCCGAACACGGGCGGGACTGCTGCCCAGACCCAGGAAGCCGGATTTTGCCCGCTCCAAAATCTCCACGGAAACGTCATCCCGGTCCATTCCCAGCTGGGCCAGGGCCTTGTTAATGGCCTCTTCTTCCGTTTTGCCCGTTAC
>JAETPK010000018.1 GCA_021771265.1 Oscillospiraceae bacterium | reverse complement strand
CTGCGGGACAAACCCATTTTCGTCTTGTGCGACGATGTGTACCGGGCGCTGTGCTATACAGCGGACTACCACAGCTTTGCCGAATACGCGGACATGCGGGACCGGAGCATCGTGATCCAGAGCTTTTCCAAGCCTTACGCCATGACTGGCTGGCGGCTGGGCTATTGCATGGCGGACAGCCCGGTCATGGGCCGCATCCGGGTGCTCCACCAGTACACCGTCACCTCCATTCCCTCCTTCGTTCAGCGGGCCTGCGTCACGGCTCTGGGCCTGCCCACCGGCGGCGTGGCGGAGCGGTTCCGCAGGCGGCGGGACTATGTGTACCGGCGCCTGCGGAGCATGGGCCTGGAAGCGGAGGAGCCCCAGGGGGCCTTTTACATGTTCATAGACATCCGAAAGTTCGGCATGGACTCCGTCACCCTCTGCACCCGGATGCTGAAGGAGGGGCTGGTGGGCCTGATCCCCGGCATCTACTTCGGCACGGAGGGCTTCATGCGCCTCTCCTACTGCCACGCCGACCAGGACCTGAAAGAGGGGCTGGACCGGATGGAGCGGTTTATCAAGGCTCTGTAAATGCGAAAAAGTACGCTGTGCGTGGATGCACAGCGTACTTTTTTATGGGCGTTCCAGCGCGTTCAAACGCCAATGAGCGGCCGCGCCGCCAAGTTTTCCGGTCTCCAAGGGAACCGCTCACGCCATGAAGAGCAGCCGCTTCAGAAATTCCACACCCCTGGGCAGGACGGTCTCATCATCAAAGTTGAAGTCCGGGGCATGAAGCTCCGGCGTCCGTCCCGTGCCCAGGAAGAAAAACACACCGGGGACAACCCGCTGGTAAAAGGCAAAGTCCTCCGCCGCCAGGGCTGGAGCATCCAAAAGGGCGGGCGCGTCGCTTCCCAACCCGGCGCAGACCTCCCTGTACAGCCCCTCGTGGTTCCACACTGCCGGATAGCCCTCGTTGAGGTACACCTCCACGCCGCAGCCGCTCCCGGCGGAGATGTCCCGGCCGATGGCTTCCAGCTGCGCCTTGCAGAAGCAATGGATCTCCTCCCGGTAGGTGCGCAGGCTCCCCTCCAGCACCGTTTCCCCGCTGACGGCGTTGCGGACGGTGCCGGAGGTCATCTTTCCGAACAGGAACGCTCTCGGTTCCTCAGGCGGCAGGGCATCCACCATGGCATAGGCCCGGTGGAGATACTCCACTCCCGCCGCCAGGGCGTCCACCCCCTCACTGGCCCGGGAGACATGGACGCTCTTTCCGGTGATCGTCACCGTCACTTCATTGGCCCGGGCCAACAAGGGGCCGGGCCGGGTATAGACCATCCCCTCCGGCAGGCCCGGCCACAGGTGCAGGCCGAAGATCCGCGTCACGCCGTGGTCCGCCAGCACACCGGCCTCGCACAGCCGCTGGGCGCCGCCGGTGGTCTCCTCCGCCGGTTGGAACACAAAGAGTACGTTCCGGGGCATCTCCGTCAGATGGGCAGACACGTATTCCGCCAGGGCCAGCACCATGGCAGTGTGGCCGTCATGGCCACAGGCGTGCATGATGCCGCTGTGGGTGGAGGCATAGGGAGCACCGGTGGTCTCTATGCCCGGCAGGGCGTCCATATCCGCCCGGAAAGCCACAGTCTCCGGCTTTCCGGCGTCAAACCAAGCGCAGACGCTGCTGGGAATGGGCGCGGACAGGCGGCACGCCAGGGGTTCCAGCACGGAGCGGACATATGCCACCGTTTCCGGCAGCTGGTCGATCAGCTCGGGAATGGCATGCAATTTTCGGCGGTGCTCTACCACAGACATGAAATGCTCCCCCTTTGAGTCATCAGTTTCCGCTATTATAGCACATTTACTTCTCCAGGGAAAAATTTTTTCTCTTGCAAAGGTACGGCGGGCATCAAGGAGACCAGCGGCGACATATCCTACGCTATGAAGATCGCACACTGCCTCAGCCCCGGCCTTGCCCTGTACTCCGGCAAATATGAGCCGGCTTCTGCCGGGAAAGGCCAGCGGCGTCTTACCTGTAAAAAATCTTGTTTGGAGAATGACCGTATGAACCCACAGGAGATCATTGATCACATTGCAAATTCCGAGAAAAAGACCCCCGTCAAGGTGTATGTGAACACCACTGCCTCCGTGGACTTTGGCTCCGCCAAGGTTTTCGGCCAGGGCCGCAGCCATGTGGTGTTTGGCGACTGGGCGGAGCTGGCGCCCATTCTGGAGGCCAACGCCCCCTATATCACCGACTGCGTGGTGGAAAATGACCGCCGGAACTCCGCCGTGCCCCTGCTGGACCTGAAGAACGTCCCCGCCCGTATTGAGCCCGGCGCCATCATCCGGGAAAAGGTCACCATCGGCGAGGGGGCCGTCATCATGATGGGAGCTGTCATCAACATCGGCGCTGCCATCGGCAAGGGCACCATGATCGACATGGGCGCCATTTTGGGCAGCCGGGCCACCGTGGGCGACCACTGCCATATCGGCGCCGGCACCGTGCTGGCCGGCGTGGTAGAGCCTGCCTCCGCCGCCCCCGTGGTGGTGGAGGACAATGTACTCATCGGCGCCAACGCCGTGGTCATCGAAGGCATCCGCATTGGAAGGGGTGCCGTGGTGGCCGCGGGCGCCGTGGTCATTGCGGATGTGCCGGAAAACGCCGTGGTGGCGGGAAGCCCCGCCCGCATCGTAAAAATGAAGGACGTCCGGACCGAGCACAAGACCGCTCTGGTGGACGCCCTGCGCAGGCTGTGACCTGAAAGAAACATACCGCTGCAAGCCTTTGGCTTGCAGCGGTATGTGATCGTTGTCATTTCGTGACGCAGAGCTTGTTGTCCTCCACCGTCAGGCGGGCGGTGTCGCCGTTTTTGAAGGTGCCGTCCAGCATCTTCTCGGCCACGGCGTCCTCCACCTTGCTCTGGATGGCCCGGCGCAGGGGACGGGCACCGTACTTGGGGTCGAAGCCCTCTTTGGCCAGCTCCGCCACAGCCTCGCCGCTGGCGTCCAGGTGGATACCCATGGTCTCCATCCGGTCGGAAACGGTGCGCAGCATCCGGCGGGCCACCTCCTGGATGTCCTCCTGAGTCAGGGCGCGGAAGACGATGATATCGTCGATGCGGTTGAGGAACTCGGGACGGAAGGTCTGCCGCAGCTCCGCCATGACTGTGTCCCTGGCCCGCTGGAAGGCGGTCTCCGCGTCGGGGTCGCCGCCCCGCTCCTCGGAGGAAAAGCCCAGCTTGGCGCCCACGGCGGTCAATGTCTTGGCGCCGATGTTGCTGGTCATGACGATGACCGTGTTTTTGAAGTCCACGGTGCGGCCCTGGGAATCGGTGATGCGGCCGTCGTCCAGGATCTGCAGCAGTACGTTCCAAACATCCTCATGGGCCTTTTCGATCTCATCGAACAGCACCACGGAATAGGGCTTGCGGCGGACCTTCTCCGTCAACTGGCCCCCTTCGTCGTGGCCCACATAGCCGGGAGGCGAGCCAATGAGGCGGGAGACCGTATGCCGCTCCATGTACTCGGACATGTCGATGCGGATCATGGCGTTCTCATCGCCGAACATGGCCTCTGCCAGGGATTTGCAAAGCTCTGTCTTGCCCACGCCGGTGGGTCCCAGGAACAGGAAGGAGCCGATGGGGCGCTTGGGGTCCTTCAGCCCCACGCGGCCACGGCGGATGGCCCGGGCCACGGCTTTCACAGCCTCGTCCTGGCCCACCACGCGTTTATGCAACGTATCCTCCATGTGCAGCAGCCGCTCACCCTCGTCCTCCGTCAAACGGGTGACGGGGATGCCGGTCCAGCCGGACACCACGGCGGCGATATCCTCCTCGGTGACAGGGCGGTGCTGCGCGCTGTTCTTCTTCCGCTTCTCCCGCTCCAGCTCTACCTGCTCCCGGTAATCCTTCTCGATATCCCGCAGCTGGGCGGCCTTTTCATAATCCTGGGCGGCAATGGCGGCGTCCTTGTCCTTCACCAGGGCACTGATCTTCTCCTCCAGGCTCTTCAGTTCGGGGGACAGCTCCTCCGTCTCCATGCGGACACGGCTGGCGGCCTCATCCATCAGGTCAATGGCCTTGTCCGGCAGGAAGCGGTCGTTGATATACCGGGCGGAGAGACTGACAGCGGCCTCCAGGGCTTCGTCGGTAATGTGCAGCTTGTGGTGCTGCTCATACTTCTCCCGCAGACCTTTCAGGATCTCTAAGGAGGCCTCCTTGCTGGGCTCGCCTACCTGCACCGGCTGGAACCGGCGCTCCAGGGCGGCGTCCTTTTCGATATACTTGCGGTACTCGTTGAGGGTGGTGGCGCCGATGACCTGGATCTCGCCCCGGCCCAAGGCCGGCTTGATGATGTTGGCGGCGTCCACGGCGCCCTCGGCGGAGCCGGCACCCACGATGGTGTGCAGCTCATCGATGAAGAGGATCACATTGCCGGCTCTCTGGACCTCCTCCAGCACCTTCTTGATGCGCTCCTCAAACTCGCCCCGGTACTTGGTGCCGGCCACCATGCCGGAGAGGTCCAGGGACAGCAGGCGCTTGTCCAGCAGGTCGTCGGGCACATCACCCAGGACGATCTTCCTTGCCAGCCCCTCGGCAATGGCCGTCTTGCCCACGCCGGGCTCGCCGATGAGGCAGGGGTTGTTCTTGGTACGGCGGGACAGGATCTGGATGACCCGCTGGATCTCACTGTCCCGGCCGATGACCGGGTCCAGCTTGCCGGCGCGGGCGTCGGCCGTCAGGTCCCGTGTGAACTCCTTCAGCGTCTTGGCCTTGCCGCCATCGTCCTTGGCCGTGGCCTTGGCGGCGTCGCCGCTCCGGCCCCGGGGGCTGTCGCTGAGCTTCTGCATGAGGGCGGTGTACAGGTGCTTGGCGTCCACGCCGGCGGTCCGCAGGATCCGGACCGCCATGTTGTTGCCCTCCCGCAGGATGCCGGCCAGCAGGTGCTCCGTGCCCACGTAGTTATAACCGCCCCGGATGGAATCCTCCATTGCGATCTCCACCACATGCTTGGCCCGGGGCGTCAGCCCCTGGGCGGGATTGCTGCCGGGCAGGCCCGCGCCCACGCTGGTCTTGATGATCTCCACGATCATATCGTCTGTGAGGCCTGCCTCCGTCAAAACGGTGTGGGCAATGCCCGCGCCCTCCCGGATCAGGCCCAGCAGCAGGTGCTCCGTGCCCACGTATCCGTGGCCCAGCTCCCCCGCCGCCTCCTGGGAAAGCCGCAGAGCCTCTTCGGCTCCGGGTGTGAATTTGTTTTCATTCATGATCGTTACCTCCCTTTTGGGAACGTCTGATAGTCATTTGTTTTCCTTGTGTTCCGCTTCCAGCTGGCGGATCTGATCCCGCAGCTCCGCGGCCCGCTCGAAGTTCTCCTGATGGACGGCCCGCTTCATCTCCAGCTTCAGCGCGTTCATCTGGCGCATATAGGCAAAGCGGCTCTGCTCTTCCTTGCCCACCAGGTCGTTCTGCTTTTGCTGGGTGGGCTCTTCCCGCTGCTGGGCCGGTGCCGCGCCGAGGGCGGGCATGTCGGCGAAGAAGTCGTCGAAGGGGTCCTCCAGCATCCAGCCGCTCCGGCCCATGAGACCGGGCATGGGAGAGAAGAAGTCATCGAAGAACCCGTTGCCCAGCAGGCTGCCGCCGAAGAAGTTCTGCATCATGGAGCGGCTGCGGGCGGCGATCCGCTGGGTGTAGCCCAGTTTTTCCGCGCACTCGCTGCAAAGGTGCTTTTCCGTGACTTTACCGTTGATATTGCTCTGATACACAAACGTGACTTCATTCTTGCCACAATTTTCGCATTTCATAATTCATTCCTCCTATATGACATCTATTGATCATCATTGACAATGTTTGCGCCGGTCATGCATGGCTACACTTGTAAAATCAGGACCTGCTTCATGATATCCGCCCGTGTCTGGTCCCGGACTTCCCGGGGCACGGCGGCTAGGGCCTTGTCTCCCACGGCGGCCAGCAGCGCCCGGGCCAAAGGCTCCTCCAGCGCGCCGGCATGCACCAGGTTGGAAAGGATGGCTCTGGCGGACGCCAAGTCCACCTGAGTGCCCAGACTGTTGATGACATGCATCATCAGCGTCTGCCGGTCCACCTGGACCCGGGTGATGCGGATGTATCCGTTGCCGCCCCGGCGGCTTTCCACGATATAGCCCCGTTCCGGAGAGAAGCGAGTGCTCATGACGTAATTGATCTGGCTGGGCACACAGTTGAAGCGCTGGGCCAGATCGCTGCGCTGGACCTCCAGCACACCGTCCTCCGCTTCGGCCAGGCTCTCCTGAAGGAAGCTGGCGATCAGATCTGAAATACCCACGCACGTACCATCCCTTTCTATCAAAGCTCATTTTTGACTTTGACTTTCTTTAACCTTTTGTTCTGTGCTTAGTATAGCACGGCGCGGCCAATTGTCAATGGTTTGTTTTTGACTTTCTTTGACCTTTTTGAAAACAAATTGTGAACGCATGCTTCCCTTCGCAAAATCCCAGACAAGTTTTTACGGCGATATGCTTGCTTTTTCAGAATTGTATGGTAAAATGAAAATCACAAATCTTATGGAGGTGCTTCCCATGGCTTACAAGATTACTTCTGCCTGCGTCAGCTGCGGTTCCTGCGCGGATGTCTGCCCCGCTGGTGCTATCAGCCAGGGCGACGATCAGTATGTGATCGACGCTGCCGCCTGCCTGGACTGCGGTTCTTGCAGCGACACCTGCCCCAACGGCGCCATCGTCCCCGAGGACTAATCTAAAAGGGATACATAAAAGCCCCGCAAGCTTAGGCTTGCGGGGCTTTTTGTTTTCCGCTATAATGCTGTTGAGACCACATGACCGGGAGGTACGCCATGGAACACTGGGAAAGCCTTTGCCCCGGCGGATACCGCTTCGTCTATGACGACGCCCTGTTCCGCCCCGGCACGGACACGTTCCTGCTCTCCTCCCTGCCCCGGCTGAAGCCGGGCCTACGGGCGGTGGACCTAGGCTGCGGTACAGGCCTGCTGGGTCTGCTTTTGCTGCAAAGGCAGCCAGAGCTTGCCGTTGCCGGTATCGACATCCAGCCTGCCGCGATCCGCCTTGCGAAAAAAGCGGCGGCAGAAAACGGGCTCCAGGACCGTCTCACCTTTCAAACCGCCGACCTTCGGAATATTCGGGGCCTGTTCCACACCGGCAGCTTTGACCTTGCGGTCTGCAACCCGCCCTATTATCCGCCCGCCTGCGGCGCCCTGTCCGGTGACGGTGCCCGTCGCACTGCCCGCAGCGAGGTGGACTGCACGCTGGAGGACGTCTGCCGTGCCGCGTCCTATCTGCTCCGCTGGGGCGGCAGCTTCTGCCTGGTCCACAAACCGGAACGGCTGACGGATCTGCTCTGCGCCCTGCGGGAAAACGCTCTGGAGCCAAAGCGGCTGCGCTTCGTCTGCAAGAGCGCAGGCGGCGCCCCCTCCCTGGTGCTGGCGGAGGCCCGCCGGGGCGGCAGACCGGGCCTGGCCATCGAACCGCCATTGCCCTTACAGACTGCGGACGGCGCGCCCACCGCCCAACTGGACGCCATTTATTTCAGACAACAGGAGGACACGCCATGAGCGGCACCTTGTATTTAGTAGCCACCCCCATCGGAAACCTGGGGGACTTCTCTCCCCGGGCGGTGGAAACACTGGAAGCCGCGGACTTCATCGCGGCGGAGGATACCCGGGTATCCGTAAAGCTGCTGAACCACTTCAACATCAAAAAGCCCCTGGTCAGCTATCATGAGCACAACCACGTCTCCGCCGGGCAGAGCATCCTGGCCCGCCTGCTGGCGGGAGAGTCCTGCGCCCTGGTGACGGACGCCGGCACCCCCGCCATCTCCGACCCCGGCGAGGACCTGGTGCGCCTGTGCGGGGAAAACGGCGTGGAGGTGCTGTCCATCCCCGGCTGCTGCGCGGCGGTGAACGCCCTGGCGGTCAGCGGCCTGCCCACGGGCCGCTTCACCTTCGAGGGCTTTCTCACCGTCAACAAAAAAAGCCGCAGGGCCCATCTGGACAGCCTGCAAGGCGAGGAGCGGACCATGATCTTCCATGAGGCGCCTCATAAGCTGCGTGCCACATTGGAGGACCTGCGCACCGCCTTCGGCCCGGAGCGGCGGGTCGCCTTGTGCCGGGAGCTGACAAAACTCCATGAGGAGACCATGCGCTGCACCCTGGGGGAAGCAGTCGTCTACTACGAGACCCACGACCCCAAGGGTGAATATGTGCTGGTGGTGGCTGGGGCGGAGCAGCGGGAAGAGGCCGCTGTCACCCTGGAAGACGGCGTCAGCCAAGTGCGGACCCTGGTGGAGGGCGGCATGCGGTTGAAGGACGCTGCCAAGGAGGTTTCCGCCCACACGGGCCTTTCCAAAAACGAGCTGTACGCCGCCGCCTTGGAACGATGACAAAAAACACAAACCGCTCCGGCTGATCGGGCCGGGGCGGTTTCTTTATGTTTTGTAAGCGTGCTGCTTACAGAGTTTTCAGTTCCTTCAGACATTTGGGGCAGACATTCTTGCCTTTGAATACAGTGATGTCCTTGGTGCCGTCGCAAAAAATACAGCTGGGCCTGTATTTTTTCAGAATGACGGACGAGCCTTCCACATAAATTTCCAGTGCATCTTTTTCAGCGATGTCCAACGTGCGGCGCATCTCGATGGGAAGAACGATCCGGCCCAATTCGTCGACTTTTCTCACAATTCCAGTCGCTTTCACAGTATTGCTCCTTTCCTGTTGTATTTCTCTCTATTTGGCCTGCTAACAATATCACAATCTGTCATTAATTGTCAATTTAAAGTTGCAAAAGTTTAAACTTCATTCACAATTTTACATATTCTTGGTAAAAGGAGGAAACTTCTATGGCGATGTCATGGATCTGGGGCGGAATGGTCATTCTCTCCCTGCTGTTCGGCGCGGCCACCGGCCGGATCGACGCGGTCTCGGAGGCCGCCCTCTCCGGTGCCCAAAACGCCGTGGAGCTTAGCCTGTCCATGGCGGGTGTGCTGTGCCTCTGGTCCGGCATCATGGAGATCATGCGCGTCTGCGGCCTGACCGACGGCCTTGCCCGGGGCTTTCGGCCGCTGATGCGGCGGCTGCTGCCGGAGGCCAGCCGGGACAGCGAGACGCTGGCGGCGGTGTCCGCCAACGTGTCCGCCAACCTGCTGGGGCTGGGCAACGCCGCCACGCCCCTGGGCATTCAGGCGGCCCGCAGAATGGCCCGGGGCTGCGGCGGCGTCGCCAGTGACGAGCTGTGCCGGCTGGTAGTACTGAACACCGCCTCTATCCAACTGCTGCCCACCACCATCGCCTCCGTCCGTGCCGCCGCCGGCTGCAAAACGCCCTTTGACATTCTGCCGGCGGTGTGGCTGTCCTCCGTTCTCTCCGTTGTGGTGGGGCTGGCGGCAGCCTGGCTGCTGTCTCTGGCGGGAAGGAGGCGGCAATGAATCTCAGTTCCCTGGTGGTCCCCGCCCTGCTGGCGGCAATGGCGGCCATCGGCCTTGGCCGGCGGGTGGACGTGTACGGCGCCCTGACCCACGGCGCCGAGGAGGGGTTGACGGTGCTGCTGCGCATCGTCCCGGCGCTGGTGGGCTTGTTGACCGCCGTCGGGATGTTCCGGGCCTCCGGTGCCATGGAGTGGTTTTCCCAGCTGCTGACGCCGGCGCTGGAGCGGCTGGGCGTCCCGGCGGAGACCGTGTCCCTCATGCTCATCCGCCCCGTCTCCGGCGGCGGTGCCATGGCAGTGGCCACGGACCTGATCCAATCCCACGGGCCGGACAGCTACATCGGCCGGGTGGCCGCCGTCATGCTGGGCAGCACAGAGACCACCTTTTACACCATTGCCGTCTACTTTGGCTCCGCCGGCATCTTCCGCACCCGCCACGCGGTACCGGCGGCCCTGGCGGCGGACCTGACAGGCTTTGCCGCCTCCGCTCTGGCGGTGCGGCTGTTTTTTGGACAGTAGCAAACCGCCGCAGACGGCTGTCTGCGGCGGTCCTTCTCCATATCAGGGGGCATAGGGTGCCTCCACGGAGATCGCTCCGTAGCTTTGGGCAAACTCGCCGTCCACCAGAAACTGCACCTCCTGTACGCTCTCCAGAGAGCACAGAGAGCGCACCAGCGCCTCCACTGCCGACAGCAGGGCCTGTTCATCGGTCAGCTCCGGCAGGGCCGCGGAGGAAAGGTTCACATAACACACGTTCTCTTCCAGCCAGGCGGATTTCACCCGGAAGGCATCCGGCAGCGGAGACCGCAGCTCCTTTTCTTCCGGCCCCTCCTCCAGGGCCTTGATGACCGCACCCGCCTGGGTGTCGCCCTCATAGAGCTCCACCTCTGTCTCCACAGGGGCCAGGCTGCCGGTCTCGTTCTGGAAGTACAATGTGGCCGGCACCGTGCTCACCACATCCTCCGTGGTGGTAAACAGTACGTCCCGGGGGCGGAATCGCTGGGAGGCCCGGTAGGCCAATTCCTGTCCCCGGACGGTGACGCGCACCTCGGAAATCTCCGGCAGCTGGGTAAGGGTCAGGGTGATGGCGTAATCCGCCAGGGTCAGCGACACCCCGGACAGTGTTCCGTAAGCGGATGACAGGTCCACCACGGCCCTGCCGCCTTCCAGTGCCAAAGACAGCAGCGCCGTCCCCGCGGGGAAGGGGGAGCGCAGCGTCTCGTCCAGGGGACCGTCCAGCAGCGCCTCCAGCAGCGACTGGGCCACCTGGAGGGTATCGTCCCGATCGACACTATCCGGCAGATAGGCCTGCTCCGCCCGCAGGGCGTCGCCGCCGGGGGCGGCGGAAAGCTCCCGTTCCCGGAAATAGAGGGCGTAGCTTTCCTGCTCCTGCCGGGAAGCCACCGCCGCGTATGTACAGCCGCTGAGCAGTACCAAAAGCGCGCACAGGGCCGCTATCAGACGTTTCACTGGGCCTCACCTCCCTTCCAGGGCCAACGGGCGGTGAACACCGCACCGCCGCCGGGGCGGTTGGCCGCCTCCACGGAGCCGTCCCGCTTTTTCACGGTATCACTGACGATGGACAAGCCCAGTCCGGTGCCGCCGGCGCTGCGGGAGCGGGCCTTGTCCACCCGGTAAAAGCGCTCAAAGACACGGTTGATATCCTCCTCCGGGATGCCGGGGCCATTGTCCGCCACGGACAGCACCACCCAGTCTCCCTCTCTGCGGAGGGAGACCTGCACGATGCCGCCGGTGCCGGAGTATTTCACAGCGTTGTCCGTCAGATTGTAAATGACCTGGTGGATCTCATCCCGGGTGGCCAGCACAGTGCACTCGCCGGCGGCGTCGTAGGTCAGTTCCGCCTTCCGCTCCTGGGCCACCAGCGTCATCATCCGCATGACCTGCTCCAAAACCGGCAGCACATCCACCCGCGCCGGCGGGTCCAACACGCCGCTGTCCAGCCGGGTCAGGCGCAGCAGGTCCTCGGTGATGCGGCTGAGCCTCTCCGCCTCCTTGCCGATGTCCGCCACGAATTCCCGGGTGGTGGCGGCGTCGATATCCTCCGTCTGCAAAATGGAGTCCGTCAGCAGCCGAATGGCCGCCAGAGGCGTTTTCAGTTCGTGGGACGCGTCGGACACGAAGCGCCGCCGGGCGTTTTCCGTTTTTTGCAGCCGGTCCGTCAGGCTGTTGAACTCCTGGCCGATCTGGGCGATCTCGTCCCGCCCTGGGATCTCCGCCCGGTGGCTGTAGGCCCCCTCCCGCACCTGGCGGATGGCGGTGAGCAGCCGCCCGATCTTGCGGGTCAGTGCCCGGGACAGCACCATGCTCAGCGCCAGCACCACCACGGCGATCACAGCCGACAGCCGCAGCAGGTTTTCCTGAAGGCCCTGGAGCAGCGCCGCCTGCTCCGTGTCGTATTCGTAGGCGTACACGGCGCCGATGATCTGGTTTTGATACAGCACCGGCGAAGACGCCCGGCTGCGGAAGGCGCCCCCCTGATAGCTGCACGTAAAGGCGTCATTGCCCAGCAGCGATTGGACAGTCTCCGTGTAAAGGGCATACTCCCCCACGGCACTGCCGGTCTCCCGGGTATCGTAGAGGACTTTGCCGGCGCTGTCAGTCACCAGGATGCGGGAAATGCCCGTTTCCTCCACCACCGCCATGGCCGCGGAGACATTCTCCTCAGTCAGCCGCTCCAGCCCCGACAGGGAATACACCATGACGGACACACTGGACTGGAGGGTGCTGGCCTTGGAGCGGAACACCAGGTCCTCCGAGACCAGCAGAGGATAGGTGTTCAACAGCAGCAGCACCGCCGCGATGACCAAGATATAGCTGAGGCCGAATCTTAGCTGGAGACTGCTCCAAAAGAAGCTTTTATTCTTTGAAATAATACCCCACTCCCCACTTGGTCATGATGTGGTCCGGCTCCGCCGGGTTTTTTTCCAGCTTTTCCCGCAGGCGGCGGATATGCACGTCCACGGTCCGGTAATCTCCGGCGTAGGTATAGCCCCACACCACATTCATGAGATTCTCCCGGCTGTACACCCGCCGGGGATTCCGCATCAAAAGCTCGATCAGGTCATATTCCTTGGCGGTGAGCTCCACGGTCCGTCCCTCCCGGACGGCCGTCCGCTCCTCGGTATTCAGTGTCAAGCCTCCCGCCGTCAGGACGGCCCCCCGGCTCCGCTGAACGCCGACGGCCCGCCGCAGCAGGGCACGGACCCGGGCTTTCAGCTCCAGGATGTTGAAGGGCTTGGTGAGGTAATCGTCCGCCCCGCACTCAAAGCCCATGATCTTGTCTGCGTCCTCACTTTTGGCGGTGAGCATGATGATGGGCACATTGGAAAATTCCCGAATACGCATACAGGCCTCCAGCCCGTCCACCTCCGGCATCATCACATCCAAAATGATCAGATCGAACTGTCCGTTCCGGGTCAGCTCCACGGCGGCAGCGCCGTCATAGGCGCACTCCACCTGATAGCCCTCGTTCTCCAGGTTGAATTTCATGCCCTTTACCAACAGCTTTTCGTCATCCACGACCAGAATCTTCATTCCGTCTCCTCACTCTCCACGCTGACCCGGCCCTCCAGGTCCGCCAGTTTTTTCTCGCCGATGCCGCTGACCTCCAGCAGCTCCTCCACGCTCCCAAAGGCCCCGTGGGCCTCCCGGTATGCCACGATCCGCTCCGCCAGCGTCTCACCGATGCCCGGCAGGACGGCCAGCTCCTCCGCCGAGGCGGCGTTCAGGTCCAGCGGCGACAGGTCCGGCGACAGCTCTTCCCGGGGAACGGCACGCTCCGTCTCTAGGACCACCGGCTCCGCCTGCCGGGCATCGCGGAGATACAGACCTGAAAGCAGACACAAAAACGCCGCTGTCAGGCCCAGAAGGCACTTTTCTGTTTTGGTGGCTTTTCCCGCCGCTCTCACTGTTGAACTCCCTTATTTTTTTTGATATAATGTATCATGTCGAACGGTGTCAGACTATGCCGTTCCTGAAGGTAATAAACAAGTGATAAACAAGTATAGTATAGCATAATTTGCGGGAGTTGCACATGAAAGCAAAGCGATTTTTATCTGTTTTTTTACTGTTCGTACTGTTGGTGAGCCTGACGGCCACCCCATTTGCCGCCGCTGAGGAGCCAACACTGCCGGAGGACCCGGACATCCAGGCCAAGGCGGCGCTGCTGATGGACGCCAACACCGGCGCCATCGTCTATGCCAAAAATGAACACCAGGAGCTGTATCCCGCCAGCCTCACGAAGATCATGACAGCGCTGCTGGTGGTGGAGGCCATTGACAAGGGTCAGCTTTCCCTGGATCAGGAGATCACCGCTTCCTCCTCCATCGAATCCCTGGACGCCGACGGCAGTACCGCCAACATCGTGCCCGGCGAAGTCATGACGGTGGAGCAGCTGCTGTACTGCATGCTGGTGGTATCCGCCAACGAGGCCTGCGTCATCCTGGCTGAGGCCGTGGCCGGCTCCGTGGATGCCTTTGTGGATCAGATGAACGAAAAGGCCCAGGCGCTGGGCTGCGAAAACACCCACTTCGTTAATCCCACCGGCCTGCATGACAGCCAACACTACACCTCCGCCTGGGACCTGTACCTCATCACGAAAGAGGCCTTGACCCACGAGGATTTCGTCCGTATCAGCGACACCGGCGACATCACCCTGCCTGCCACCAATCTTCATGAGGCCCGCTCCCTCCATTCCACCAACTACCTGATCTCCGTTTGGCGCTCCCGGGGCTATGTGAACAAAAACGCCCACGGCATCAAGACCGGCTCCACCACCGAGGCGGGCCACTGCCTGGTCTCCTCCGCCGCTAAGGGCAGTCTCAGCTTTATCAGCGTGATACTGGGCTGTGACCGCCTGACCCTGGAAGACGGCGAGATCCGCACCATGAGCTTTTATGAGACGAACCGCCTGTTCCAGTGGGGCTTTGACAACTTCTCCTACAAAACCATTCTCTCCGCCGACGAATATCCCAAGGAGGTGGCGGTGTCCCTGTCCAAGATCGACCATGTGACCGTCCACCCCGCCCGGGAGGTGGAGGTGCTGATGCCCAACGGCCTGGCAGCGGAGGATCTGGAGCGGACACTGGTCCTTCAGGACCCGGTGGAAGCACCGGTGACAGAGGGCCAGGTGCTGGGCACCATAGAGCTGAGTTATGACAGCAAGCTGTACGCCTCCGTGGACCTGCTGGCTCTCAACGATGTGGAGGCCTCCAGACTGCTGACCTTCTGGCGGGATGTGAAGCTGTTTTTCGCCAAGCCCGCCGTCAAGATCGCGGGCATCGCGCTGGCGGTGCTGCTGGTGCTGGTGCTGCTGTGGAAGCTGATCTTCGGCCGCCGCCGTTACCGTTACGGCCGCCGTGTCGGCTTCAGCCGCCGGGGAAGCTACCGGGGGCGCAAAAGAAGATGATAAAGAAGGAGACTGCCTGTGGCAGTCTCCTTCTCAGCTTGTCAAAAAACCTGATTGATTCGAAAGACGGCAGCAAAAAGCAAGGAGAGTACGAGGGGACGGGAGTCCCTTCGTGTTGGATCGAATGCCTGCAAAAAGCCTGTGATAATAGGCGTTTGCGCCGCAAAGCGGCAGCTTTTCGGGCTGCGGAGCAGCCCAAAAAGCGAGGCATTGTGAAGTCTGTCAAAAAAGTCCTTCGGACTTTTTTGACAGACTGAGAAGGAGACTGCCTGCGGCAGTCTCCTTCTTGCCCTTTTACAGATACTTTGCCAGCTCCTCCAGGGGCTTGCGGTCAGCGTGGAGGCGGGAGGGATGGGCTCCCTCCGCCGGATAGCCCAGAGGCAGCATGGCGATGGGGCACAGCCCCGCCATCTCCGGGAAGGCCGCCAGCAGCTTTTCTGGCTCGAACATGCCCACATAGGTGGTGCCAAGCCCCAGATCGGCGGCCTCCAGCATCATCTGGGTGGCGGCGATGGCGGCGTCGATCTCGCCGTGGTTCTTGCCGTCGGTCTCCCGCTTCCAGGCGGCCTCCGGGTCATAGGCTACCACCAGGATCACGGGCGGGTGGAAATGAGCGGCGGTGCAGGCATCCGCCTTTTCCAGGGCCTCAGGGCTCTGGAGAACGAACATGCGCTGGGGCTGGAGGTTATGGGCGGTGGGGGCGCTGCGTCCGGCCTCCAGGATAGCGGCCAGCTTTTCCGCCTCCACAGGGCGGTCGCTGAACTTGCGGAGGGAATAGCGCGCTTCGGACAGCTGTAAAAACTCCATGGAAAACAGTCCTCTTTTCTTTTGTGATGCTGGAATTTTAGCACACTCCGCCCTGCTCCGCAATCCCCTTGTCAGCGGCGGGGCATCCCTCCGCCCATGCTGCCGTCGGACATGTTCCCGCCCACGCTGTCGCTCATGCCTCCGCTCTGCCAACCGTCCTCCCGCAGCAGCTCCGCGCAGCGACGGCGGCGCTGGATGTCATAAAACTCGATGAACTTCAGGGAGTAGTAATCGCTGACGATATAACGGTCCCGGCTCTCCTGATAGATAGTGAGATAATCGTTGCCCACGTCGAACAGGATGCCCTCCCAGGAGATAGTGTTCTGGGTGCCCACCAGGAAGGTGGCCACCACGTAGCTCCCCTCATAGCGGGACAGCAGGGCCTTCCAGGAGCCAAGATAGGCTTCCTGGGTGGAGGTGGGCGCGGTGATGACCTCTACCGGCAGGCCGTTGCCCATATCCTCCAGATCGGGGACGGAGCCTCTGGGACCGGACAGCCCGGCGGGGGCGGTCATGCCCCCCTGGCTCACCATGCCGCCTGTGCCGGACATACCGGAAGGTCCGGCAGGCGTTTGACGGATGGGCTCCACAGGCGTCCGGCTGATCTCGCCGGACCAGTCCCCAGCCATTCTCTGCCGGTCTTGTTCCATCATCTGCGGCATGGAGGCACCGTAAGTATTCGGTAAACGCTGCATGATAACACCTCTCAAGTTTTATAGTACGCATCCGTCGGATTGTAAAAGCAATGGTCGCCGATGCGCGTCTGCCAGTACCCCACATCCGACGGAAAGCGGGACCGGCACTGGGGCCCAAAGGGATTGTAAAACCACAGCGACTCCGCCACGTCCGGCAGCCGGTTTCCGGCGATTGCCCAGTCCGCGATGTCATAGTGGATCTGTTCAGGCCGCATGTTGAAAATATTCTGCGGGTTATAGGCCCCGCCCTCCGTTTCGCTGGCACAGACGAACTGGTAGGGCTGGAATATGATGTTGCGGATACTGCCCTGCCCTACCCGGGCGTATTCTCCGCCCTTGGCGTGGACGCGGTTCATGACCACACCGGCCACCGCCTTCATCCCATTCTCGCCTTCTCCGCCCGCCTCGCACTGGATGAGCCGCGCCAGCAGCTCCCGGTCGGAATATGCCATGGTGGATCTCCTCACTTCCTTTGCTGTGCCAGTGTATGCAAAAGCACGGCCGCCCGTGCGGGCGGCCGTGCAGCTTTGTCGGACATTCACTTTTGAAGGCTCTCTTTGGCCCCACGCTGTTCCTCGATGGCCATGCGGAACATCTCCTCCGTCTGCTCAATGGATTTTTCCAGCGCGTATTGCTTGGCGTGCTCGGCGTAGCGCAGCTCCATCTCCTTCCGCTCCTCCGGATGCTCGATCCACCAGTCGATGCGCTGGGCCAGGGCGTCGCTGTCCCCCGCCGGGAACAGGCTCCGCTCATCCAGGGCGAACTGGGGCGTGGCGGAGCGGAGGGAGTTGGCGATGACGGGCACCAGGCCGCAGGCGAAAGCCTCCATGCAGCTCATGGCCTCGATCTCCGCGTCGGAGGTGTGGACATACAGGTCCGCCATGTGCAGGATCTCCATCAGCCGGTCCGGCTCGTAAAAGCTCATGACGATGGGGTTTGGCAGCTTTTCCGCCAGCTTGCGGTACTTTTTCTCCAGAGGTCCCTTGCCGGCAAGGATGACTTGGATGCGGTTCGCGTGGCGGGACTTGGCGCAGGCGTCGATGAGCACGTCCTGCCGCTTTTCTCCGGCGTAGCGGCCCACCATGAGCACGTTGAAAAAGCCCTCCATCCAGTCCTCCTTGGGCCGCTTGCCATAAATGTACTGGGGGCTGATGCCGTTGGAGATCACATGGAGCTGCGCGGTATAGCCATGCTGGCGGAGCTGGTTTGCGATCATATTGCTGGGGCAGTGGATGTGGGTGAAGCGGTTGAAGAAGGTGTCCCGGAACTTGTCATACACAAAGTCGTTCACCCGGCGGCTGTTGCCCATATGCAGGGTAAAGGTGATATTTTCCGGCTGGCAGTGGAAGGCCGCCGTGTGAGGGATGCCCAGCTTCTCCACATGCCGCAGTCCCGTGATGGCCAGTGGAGAGGGCATCATGAAATGCACCACATCCGCCCAGGCCGCCGCCTTTTCAAATACATGCTTGTTGGGGATAGCCAGACGCATTCCCTGGCTGGTAATCAGATGCTCCACCACCGGCGGGAACTTCATTTGGCGGACGGCGTACTTATAATCCGCATTTTTGCCGATGGCGATGACCCGCACCTCGTTGCCATGCTCCTTCAGCGCCATGGCGAATCGCCGGGCGCTGATGGTGGTTCCGTTATTGGCGTCATCGAATTGGTCGATGACCAGAACGATCTTCATATCATTTTCTCCTCTGAGGTTTTAGCCACGGCTTTTAATATACCACTTTTTCAGAGCATTGTCTACCTGTAACATTTGCCCGCTTCCACAGCAAAAGGACCTGTCTGCCGACAGGTCCTTTCACGCTGATCACTTGCCGCTTTCCGTCAGGATCGTTTCCAGCCCCTGAGCCAGCTGGTCCGGGCAGGAGGTGGGCTTGCCGCCGCAGCGGATACCCTTCAGCCGGGTAATGGCCTCCTGGGCGGACATTCCCTTCACCAGAGCGCCGATGCCCTGCAGATTGCCGCTGCATCCGCCAATGACCGCCAGGTTCTCAATGATGCCCTGGTCATTCACATCCACCTGCATTTCACGGGCACAGACGCCCTGAGGGCGAAAAGAATACTTCATATCCCTGTTTCTCCTCTTTTTCTTTATGATACGTACAGAATAGCATGTCCCCGGAGAAAAGGCAAGTATTTCTCCCCGCCCTCTTGACATCATCGATATTCGATATTATACTGAAGCCGTAAATAGCGATATTCGATATTGGAGGTGGTACCATGGCCCGGGAAAAATTCCAGACCCTGACGGAGCAGATGTTTTATATCCTGCTGTGCCTGCGGCGGGAGTGCTGCGGCGCGGACATCATGGCCCATGTGGCAGAGCTGACCCAAGGCCGGGTGGCAGTGGGGCCGGGCACCCTGTACAATCTTCTGGAGAGCTTTGTGCAGGCAGGCTACATCGCGGAGACAAGGGTGGAGGGCCGCAGGCGCAGCTACCTCATCACCCAGGCGGGACAGACCGCCCTGGAGGAAGAATACCGCCGTCTGAAGACGCTGGCGGCGGATTATGAGACTTTGACGGGAGGGACCGGCACATGAAAAACACGAAACGCCGTTTGGAGACCTTTGCCTTTTTTGACCACACCGGCATTCAGGCCCATCTGGAGGCCATGGCCGCCAAGGGCTGGATGGTGGAGCAGCCGGGGACCTATCTCTGGCGCTACCGCCGCGTCCAGCCCCAGACGCTCCGCTTTGCCGTCACCTATTTCCCCACCGCCTCTGAATTTGACCCCGGCCCCACGGAGGGGCAGCAGACTTATCAGGCGTACTGCCAGGCCGCCGGGTGGCGTCTGGCGGCCCGGTGGGGGCAGATGCAGATCTTTTACACAGCAGCCCAGGACCCGGTCCCTTTGGAAACCGACGCCCGCACGCAGGTGGACACGGTCCATCGGGCCATGAGGCGCTCCTCTCTCCCGGGAATGACTGCCGTGGCAGCCCTGGGCCTTTTCCAGGCGTGCTTCCAACTGTGGCGGTTTTGGGAGGACCCGGTGGACTTTCTCTCCACGCCCTCCTCGCTGTACGCCCTGCCCACCTGGCTGCTGTTCCTGGGGGTCGAGCTGTACGAGCTCCTGTTTTATTTCCGCTGGCACAGGAAGGCCAAAGCCCTGGCGGAGGCAACCGGGGAGTTTTTGCCCATCCGCACTCACCGGCGGCTCAGTCTGCTGCTGGTGGTCATCGCCCTTCTCTTTTTCCTCTCCGCGTTTTTGGGGAATGCCCGGATCACACTGTTTGCCGCGCTGTTCTGGCTGGCAGCCTTTGCCGTCATCCTGCTGCTGACCGGCTCCGCCAGATCCGCCCTCAAGGGCATGCGGGCCCCCCGGACCGTCACCCGGGCTGTGACCATTGGCATGAGCGCGGTGCTGGCGGTGGCGATGGTGGCGGGCATGACGGTCCTCATCTTTCGGGGCGTCCGCTCCGGCTGGCTGGAGGACCGCAAGCCGGTGGAGACCTACGAATACATGGGCATGACCTGGGAGGTCTATCAGGATGACATCCCCCTGCGGGTGGAGGCGCTGACGGACACGGACTATACCCAATGGTCCACGGAGGCCCGAAGCTCCGAGACCGTGCTGGCAGCCTTCCGGGAATACACCCAGCGGCCCCGAATGGGCGCCCGGGAAGAGCCGGACCTGGAATATGATATCGTGGAGGTCAAGGCGCCGTTTTTGTACGGCATCTGCAAGAATAGCATGCTGGAGCGGTATTGGTTCAACGACCCGGTGGAGTACCGCAGCACCTACCGGCCCATTGACGCCGCTCCCTGGGGAGCGGCGGAGGCCTACCAGCTGTACCGATACCCGGATTCTCCTTCCGAGCGCTATCTCCTCTGCTGGCCGGGCCGCATCGCGGAGATCCGCTTTGATGAGGCTCCCACAGCGGCCCAGATGGCCCTGGCAGGTGAGATCCTGAAAACCGCGTAACAGGAAAAAGGAGAGGCGGCGCCTCTCCTTTTTTGTGGATTCAAGCGTGGCGGGGACGCTTCTGCTCCAGCACCAGCCGGTCGGCGATCATGGCGATGAACTCCGAGTTGGTGGGCTTGCCCTTGGCGTTGGACACGGTATAGCCAAAGTACTTTTGCAGCGTCTCCAGGTCGCCCCGGTCCCAGGCCACCTCAATGGCGTGGCGGATGGCCCGCTCCACCCGGGAAGGGGTGGTGCCAAAGCGCTTGGCCACCTCCGGATACAGCACCTTCGTAACGGCGTTGATGACATCCATATCATCCACGGCAATGAGAATGGCCTCCCGCAGGTACTGGTAGCCCTTGATATGGGCGGGAACGCCGATCTCATGGATGACAGCGGTCACCCGGTTTTTCATATCCGGCGCGGCTGGCTCCGGCTCCTCCTCCGGCTGTTGGAGCACCGTGCGCATCCGGTCCAGCAGAGTCTGCGTGTCACAGGGCTTGGGGAAGAAATAGCTGGCCCCCAGACTCACCGCCTCCGCCGCCACCTGCTCATTGCAAAACGCTGAGAGCAAAATGACCCGGGGCGCCTTTTCCGCCTGTAAGTCCATGTGCTTCATCACGCCAAAGCCGTCCAGCCCCGGCAGCACCACGTCCATCAACACCAAATCAGGCCGCCGCTGCTCGATCAACTGCAAAGCTTCCGCCCCATCCCCTGTGGAACCCACCACGGTGAATTCCTCTGTCTGGTCTATGATCTCCCGCAGCATCCCGCGGAATTCTTCGTTTGCATCTGCCATCAATACAGTTTTCCTGGTATCCATGTTTTCCTTGTCCTTTTTCAGTTTTTTGGTCCTGGGAAAGCCGGGTGGCATCCGGAAAACACCCGCTTCCCTCTTTGCGACGGATTCATGAAGCTTCAAATCACGTTTTCTATAAATTATCATAATCGGACAGCTTTTGCAACCGGAAACTGTAAATAAATCCCAAAAATCATTCGACCGTTTTTTTCAAAAATTTCAGCGAGTCTCTGTTTTCAAGGATTTGAGCCCTACCGCTTCCCTTATTTGCCGCCCTGTGCTATGATAAAGCAAAGGAGGCGGGAGCATGGAGCTTTTGGAACAGATCACAGCCTACCAGCCCTGGAACGAGCAGGAAGCCCAGGACCGGCAGGAGCTTTTGCGGCGGCTGCAAAGCGGCGAAGAGCTGTACAGCCGGGACAACTGTGCCGCCCACCTGACGGCCTCCGCCTGGGTGGTGAGTCCGGACCGGCGGCAGGTGCTGATGGCATACCACAATTTATACGATTCCTGGGCCTGGCTGGGCGGCCACGCCGATGGAGACCGTGACCTGCTGGCGGTGGCCCTGCGGGAGGTCCGGGAGGAAAGCGGCCTCACGAAAGTCCAGGCGGTGTCGCCGGATATTTACTCTCTGGAGATCCTCACCGTGGACGGCCACGAAAAACGCGGGAAATACGTATCCTCCCACCTGCACCTGAACGTCACCTTTCTGCTGGAGGCGGACCCGGCGGAGCCCCTCCGCTGCAAGCCGGACGAGAACAGCCGGGTGGGCTGGTTCACGCCGGAGGGCGCCGTGGAGGCCTCCAGTGAGCCCTGGTTCCGCCAGCGGATCTACCGCAAGCTCAACGAAAAGCTGACGGCGTATTAAGCAGCGTGCCCCACTCACGGCGAGTGGGGCACGGTTTTATTTTCCGTTTTTCTTTGCCAGCTCCAGCTTGGTCTGGCGGCGGTTGCGGACCTCCTCGGACATGGGTCTGATGTCTCCGGCCGCGATCAGGGCCTGCCGGGTCAGCAGGGGTCCCACCATTTCATAGACCAGCACGGAAAACAGGGTGATATTGCGGATCAGATTCCCCTGTTCCCCCAGCTGCATGGCCGTGGCGCACATGCCCAGGGACACGCCTGCCTGGGGCAGCAGCGTGATGCCCAGATATTTGCAGATCTCCGGGGCACACTTCATCCATTTGGCGCTGGCGTAAGCACCCAGGTACTTTCCGGCGGAACGGAAAAGGATGTATATCACACCGGCGCAGACGATGGCCCAGTCGGTGAACACGTCCAGCTCCAGCTCCGCGCCGCTGATGACAAAAAACAGGGCAAACAGCGGCGAGGTCCATTTGTCCGCCGCCCCCATCAGGTCGTCGGACAGAGGGCAGAGATTGCAGAACACCGTGCCCAGCATCATGCACACCAGCAGGGAGGAAAAACCCACGGTGACAGGGCCCAGCCGGAATTTCAGCATGGACAGGGAGACCGTGAGAAATACGAAGGTGATGGTCATATTCAGACGGTTGGTATTGGAGTGGAACAGCTTTTCCAACTGCGTCAGCAACCAGCCCATGACCGCCCCCAGCGCCAGGGACCCCACGATCTCCACCAGCGGATTCACCAGGATGGACACCAGGTCCACCTCATTGCTGACCAGCGTCTTGGCAATGCCGAAGGATACCGCGAACACCACCAGGCCCACCGCGTCATCCAGAGCCACGATGGGCAGCAGCAGACTGGTCAAGGGTCCCTTGGCCTTGTATTGGCGCACCACCATCAGCGTAGCGGCGGGCGCGGTGGCCGTGGCAATGGCGCCCAGGGTAATCACCTGGGCCAGAGACAGCTTCTCCGGCATCAGGAAATGCAGCGCCAGCAGGGCAAGGTCCACCAGTGCCGTAGCCGTCAACGCCTGCAAGACGCCGATGACAGCCGCCTGCCTGCCGGTGGCCTTCAGGTCCTTCAGGCGAAATTCATTGCCGATGGAAAAGGCGATGAAGCCAAGGGCCACATCCGAGATCAGATGCAGGCTGCTCACCGCCTGGCTGGAGACAAAGCCCAGCCCGTCGATCTGCATGGACCCCAGAAAATAGGGCCCGATCAGCACGCCGGCCACCAGATACGCGGTGACATCCGGCAGTTTCCACAGGTTAAACACCCGTGTCATCATCAGCCCCGCCAGCACGGCAATGGAAACAGACAAAAGCGTAGACATGAAACACGACTTCCTCTTCTTCAAAATTTGGTTTCCTCAGTATACCGCACTCTTTTCTCAAAATCAATGCAAACGTTTGCTTTTTAGTAAAATTTTTATATGTCAATTATTTAACATTTTCAGCTATATTTTTATATTTTATAGAATATGCGCGGAATATATTCATATATTCTTCGTGAACGATTGCGTATAATTATCCTTTTCCTGCGTATGTTCCATACTCTTCTTATAATTGCGGCACGCAAAGCGGCCGTCCATTGGACGGCCGCTTTGCGTGGAAACGATCAATTCGCCGCTTTCAGCATAGTTTCGAGGAAAATTCCATATCCTTTCGTTGGGTCGTTCAGCAGCACGTGGGTCACCGCGCCCACAAATTTGCCATTTTGCAGGATGGGACTGCCGCTCATGCCCTGGACGATGCCGCCGGTGGCGGCGATCAGATCCGGGTCTGTCACGGACAGCACCAGCTCCCGGCCGTCGCCGCTGTTGGGGATGATCTTTAAGATTTCCACATCATAGGAGCGCACCTCGTCCCCCTGAACATTGGCCAGGATGGTGGCCGGCCCGGCTTCCACCTCCGACGGAGACGCCACCTGCAGCGCATCGCCCTGCTGCCAGGAAGCGCCGTCTGTTTCCAAGTGTCCAAAAATACCGCAGTCTGTGTTGGCGCACAGGTCTCCCAGGTCCGACTGAAGGTCAAAGTCTCCCCGCAGCTCTCCGGCGCTGCCCACCTCGCCCCGCTTCACGGCCTTCACCGTGGAGGCCAGCACAGAGCCGGAGGAGAAGGGCATCAGCAGCGCGGTGTCCATGTCGGTGATGCCGTGGCCCAGGGCGCCAAATGCCCCCGTGGACGGGTCATAATAAGTGACAGTGCCGATGCCCGCCATGCTGTCCCGGATCCAGGCGCCGATGGAATAGGTGCCCTGTTCGTTTTGTGCCGGGCATACGGAAAGGGTCATGCTCTGTCCGTTCCGCTGGACTTGCAGGTCTGTGGCCTGCTGTCCCGTTTTTTGCAGCAGGGATTGAAACTGTTCCGAGGACCGGACGGTGGTGCCGCCGCAGCTGACGATGACATCGCCGGTCCGCAGGCCGCAGGCTTTGGCAGGCGTGCTTTCCTCCGCCAGCTTCACCACCAGCACCCCCCGGGAAAACAGCTTGATGCCCACCGTGTGCCCCACCGGGACCAGCTCCCTGACGGAAGGAGCCGCGTCCGGCTCCGCCGCCCGGACCGCAGCCGTGGGAGCCATCAATAGCTGCACTGCCAGCAGCAGCGCCGCTCCGCCCCGCAGCGCCCGTTTTGCCGTTTGCCATGGTCCATACAAAAAAAATCACCTCTTTTCCAAAAAGCCGGCGGTATCCGCGCCGGCAGGTGTATCTTTTGCGCTCCGCCGCCGGCTCAGCCCATGCAAAAAGCGGCAGCGGCCCCAAGGGACGAATCCCCAGAAGTCCCGTCGCCGGAAAAAAGAACGGCGCCCCGCAGGAAATTTCTGCGGGGCGCTCCAAATTTTTCAATCAATCGCGCTTATTAAAAATTTTCAGGATGTCACCGAACACATCGTCGTCATCCTCCTCGGGCTTGGGCACGTCCTCCTCTTGCAAAGGCACAGGCTCCGGCACCGTGTTCCCGCCGGGCGCGGCCTTGGCGGCCTCTGCCATCTTGGGCATCTGCGCGGCAGGGGCCTTGTCAAAGCCGGTTGCAATGACGGTGACCCGGATCTCGTCATCCAGGGCCTCATCGAAGGTGGCGCCGAAGATGGTGAGGGCGTCGGGATGGACTGCCTGCTGCACCAGGGAGGCGGCCTGCTCCACTTCCTCCAGGCCAATGTCCATGGAGCCGGTGACATTGATGAGAACGCCCTTGGCCCCCTCGATGGAGGTCTCCAGCAGGGGGCTGGAAATGGCCATCTTGGCGGCCTCCTCGGCCTTGCCCTTGCCGGCGGCACGGCCAACGCCCATATGGGCCATACCGGCGTTTTTCATGATGGCGGTCACGTCGGCAAAGTCCAGGTTGATAAAGCCGGTGTCCCGGATCAGGTCGGAAATGGACTGCACCGCCTGACGCAGCACATCGTCCGCGATCTCAAAGGCGTTCGCAAAGGTGATCTTCTGGTCCGTGGCGTGCTTGAGACGCTCGTTGGGGATGATGACCAGGGAGTCCACCTTCTCCTCCAGCTCGTTGATGCCGGCCATGGCGGCCCGCATCCGGCGGGGACCCTCAAAGCCAAAGGGCTTGGTGACCACGGCCACCGTCAGAATGTCCATCTCCTTGGCGATCTCCGCCACGATGGGAGCCGCGCCGGTGCCAGTGCCGCCGCCCATGCCGGCGGTGATGAACACCATGTCCGTATCCTCCAGCGCCTTGGCGATCTGGTTGCGGCTCTCTTCCGCGGCCTTGCGGCCCACCTCCGGGTCGGCGCCGGCGCCCTGGCCGTGGGTCAGCTTTTCGCCGATCTGGATCTTGTATGTAGCGCTGGACACATTCAGGGCCTGCTTGTCGGTGTTCACCGCCACAAAGTCCACGCCCTTGGTGCCGGAGCGGACCATGCGGTTGACCACGTTGTTGCCGCCGCCGCCCACGCCGATGACCTTGATATTAACAACGGTATCGGGACCGGTTTCCAATCCAAATGCCATAGTGGTGCCTCCTACTATCATTTGTGGCAAAGGGCGTGTCCGCCCTTTTATTCGCTCAATATCCTGTGGTTATAGTAATAAAGTTATTGTATGACACTTTGTTTCTCCGGTCAAGGGGCCTTTGGCCTTTTCCCAGAGTTTTTTCCGTCGAAAAAGAGGCGTGGTCCCGCCGGTCCCCCTTCTTCGTCAATCTTCGATAAAATGGACCTCGCCGTTGTCCCAGGTCAGCTGGATCGTCCCGGTTTGGTTGGTCTCCAAATTGTCGATGACCGCCTGGAGCGCCCGGAGCTTACGGGGATAGTCCGCGCCATAGGGCATCTCCACGGAAAAGCGGCCGCCGTAGTCCATCACCAGCACGGACAGGTCCTCCAGGTGGATGCCCTCCACCTGGTCCAGCATTCCGGCGCTCTCCAGGGCGTCCAGCAGCTCCAAGAGGCTTTGCTGCTGGGTAGCGTACTCCGTGGCCAAAGCCAGGGGCGTCCCCACTGTGGGGGCCAGCAGCTGGCAGCCGCTGATGACAGGGCACTCCCCCACCTCCGACGCGCTACGCTGCTCCACGATCTTGCCGCTGGGGCTCACCAGCCAGGCAAAGCCGTCCTGGATCACCGCCAGGGGCTCGCCGCTCTCCTTCACATCAATGAGCAGTGCGTCCGGCCACTTGCGGTTGATGCGGATCTCCTCGATATAAGGGAGCTCTGCCAGGATGTTGTTGGCCACGGCGTATTTATTCAGCAGGAACAAATTGTCATCCTGCTCCACGCCGGCGGCGGCGATGACCTCCGCCTCCGTATACCGCTCCTGGCCGGTGACCACGATGGTGCCCACCCGGAAAAACAGCGTCAGCGCCGCGATGATGGCGCCGCAGATGACCAGCATGGACAGCACTTTGTAGAGGAAGCCAGAGCTCCCCCTCCTGTGCCGCCGGTTGGAATGTCTGCGTCTTGCCATGTTCACGACTCCCAGTTTCACGCATTGTCATCGCGGACCGCGTCCGCTCCCAGGGCCCGCAGGTCCCTGGCGATGTCCTCATAGCCCCGGTCAATGTGGGCCGTTTCAAAAATACGGGTCTCTCCGTCGGCGGCCAGGGCCGCCACACACAGCGCCGCCCCGCCCCGCAGGTCCGTGCAGCGGACGGCGGCGCCGGACAGCCGCTCCACCCCGGTGACCACGGCCACCCGGCCGGCCACCCGGATCTCCGCCCCCATGCGGGTCAGCTCATCCACATGGCGGTAGCGGTTTTCAAAAATATTCTCCTCAAACACCGTGGCGCCCCGGCTCTTCAGCATGGCCGCCATCAGCACCGCCTGGGCGTCCGTGGGAAAGCCCGGATAGGGCGCCGTCCGCACCGGGCGGATCGCCCGCAGCCGCCGGCGGCACCGGCAGGCGATCCCCTCCCCGTCAGCGGAGACCGCGCACCCCGCCTGCCGCAGGGCGTCGGCCACCGTGACCAGATGCCGCTCCCGGGCGCCGCGCAGATAGATCTCTCCCCCCGCCGAGGCGCAGGCGCAAAGGTATGTGGCCGCTACGATGCGATCCGGCATACAGCGGAATTCACAGCCGTGAAGAGGTCTTCCGCCCCGAATGGTGACGCTGGTGCTGCCCGCGCCGGAGACATCCGCGCCGCAGGCATTCAAAAAATCCTGCAAGTCCACGATCTCCGGCTCCCGGGCGGCGTTGGAGATGACCGTGGTCCCCTCCGCGCCGCAGGCGGCCAGCATGAGGTTTTCCGTGGCGCCCACCGACGGCAGGCTCAGCATCAGCTCTCTGCCCGTCAGGCGGGCGGCCGTGCAGTGAAGGACGCCGCCCTCCTCCCGGATATCCGCCCCCAGGTCCCGCAGGCCGCTCAAATGCAAGTCGATGGGACGGGGGCCCAGCTCACAGCCGCCGGGGTAGCTGATGTCCGCCCTGCCCAACCGGGCCAGAACGGCGCCCAGAAAAATGGCGGAGGAGCGCATCTCCCGCATCAGTATATCAGAGATCTCGCAGCGGTTCAAGGCGGCGGTGTCCACTGTCAGGACATCGCCCTCCCACCGGGCCTGACAGCCCAGGCTTTGCAAAATGCGGACTGAGGCGTCCACATCCCGCAGACACGGGCAGCCCCGCAGCACCACCTGGTCCCCCGTCAGGACCGTGGCCGCCAGAATGGGAAGGACGCTGTTTTTCGCCCCTTGGATGGTCACCTCGCCGTTGAGAGGCTGCCCGCCTCTCACCAATAGCTGGCTCATATGGTATTCCCTCCGCTTCACAGAATGGCTCAACAGTCCATCCTATGGCGGACAGGGCGCGCAGGTTACCGGCAAAGCTCCAGGACCGTCTGGTAAATACGCTCCGTGGCGTCCCGGATGCCCAGGGAAGCCATGGCCTTTTCCATAGTGGCCCGTCTTTCCTCATTGTGGAGGATGCCGCAGGCGGTCTGGAACAGGGCCTGGCCGGAGCTGTCTCCCTCCAGCAGGACCACGGCGCCGCCGGCCGCCTCCAGCACCCGGGCATTCTTCTCCTGATGGTTGTTGGTGACATAGGGCGACGGCACGATCAGGGCGGGAACGCCCAACGCCGTCAGCTCGCTGATGGTGGAGGCACCGGCCCGGCAGAGGACCAGGTCCGCCGCCCGCATGACCGGAGCCATGTCATAAATGTACTCCCGCACCTGTAGAGACGGGTGGCGTTCCAGGTCCACGCCCTTCTCCGCCAGCAGCCGCCCCACCAGGGGGTAGCCGCTTTTGCCGGCGCCGTGGATGTGGTGGAAGGGCTCCTTCGCCGCCTCCAATGCCAGGAAATCCGCCATCTGGCGGTTCATGCCCGCGGCGCCCAGAGATCCCCAGAAGGACACGATGAGGGGACGGCCGTCGTCCACCCCCAGGGCCTTTTTGGCCTCCTGCTTCGTCAATGCGAAAAAGTCCCCCCGCACCGGCGTGCCGGTGACGCGGACCCGGTCCGGATGCTTGTAGTGCCGGCGGCACTCCTCAAAGCCCACCATGATGCGCCCGGCGAAGGGCTCCAGCATCTCGGTGGTCAGGCCAGGCACCATGTTGGACTCATGGACCGCCGTGGGGATGCCGGCCTTGGCGGCGGCCTTCACCATGGGAAAGCTGGCGTAGCCGCCGGTGCCGATGACCACATCCGGCCGGAAATCCCGCAGGATGGCCCGGGCCTCTCCCGGGGCCCGCAGCAGATTGCACACGGAGATGAGGTTGTGCTTGATCTCCCTTGGCTTGCAGGAGCGGTGAAAACTGGAGATGTGGACGGTGCGGAACGCATATCCCGCCTGGGGGACCAGGTCCTTTTCCAGTCCCCGCTCCGCGCCCACGAACAAAAACTCCGTCTCCGGGTCCTTTTCATGCATCAGCTGGGCCAGGGCGATGGCGGGGTTCACATGGCCCGCCGTACCGCCGCAGGTAAAGATGACGCGCTTCAGCTTTGTTTTCATAGGTACGCCTCCCTTTCCATCATCCGGCCTTCGTGGGCTTCATCTGCCGGGACACGCTCAGGACGATGCCCATTTCCGCCAGTTGGATGGACAGGGCGGTGCCGCCGTAGCTGAAAAACGGCAGAGAGATGCCGGTGGTGGGCAGAAGGCCCGTCACCACGCCGATGTTCAAAAAGGTCTGGAGGGCGATGAGGGTAGTGACGCCCACCACCAGGAGGCTGCCGAAGCGGTCCCGGGCGTGGAGGGCGATCCAGTACCCCCGCAGGATCAGCGCCGCGAACAGCAGCATGATGATGGAGGCGCCGATGAGGCCCAGCTCCTCACAGACGATGGCAAAGATAAAATCGTTGTGCTCCTCCGGCAGGAACAGGAATTTCTGCCGGCTGCGGCCAAGGCCCACTCCCAGCAGTCCGCCGGAGCCGATGGAGATAAGGCTCTGGGACAGCTGGTAGCCCTTGCCCTGGGCATCCGCCCAGGGATTGTGCCACATTTCGATGCGGGAGGTATTGTAGCCGATAACGAACAGCACCACATACAAGAGCCCTCCCGCGGCGGCCGCCGCGCCGCCGACCCAGCCCCAGTGGATACCGCCCACCAGCATCAGCACGGCACCGGCACCCATGATGAGGATGGCGCCGGACAGATGGGGCTCCAGGCCCACCAGGGCCGCCAGCGCCACCAGGATGATGGCGTATGGCAAAATGCCGTAGCGAAAAGTCCGCATCCGGTCCTTTTTCTTGGAAATGCTGTCGGAAAAATACAGCACCACCGCCACCTTGGCCACCTCCGATGGCTGGAATTGCAGGGAGGTGCCGGGGATCCCCAGCCACCGGGTGGCGTTGTTGCGGGTGATGGCGATGGGGTTGTGGGGAATGAGCACCAGGATCAGCAGGATGATGGACAAAAACAGCAGCGGCTGGGCAAGGCCCCGGAAGCGCTGGTAGTTGATCTTGCCGATCAGCAGCATGGCGGCAATGCCCATGATGGCGAACACGCCCTGGCGGATGAAGTAGGACATAGGATTTTTGCCGTCAGTCTCATAATAGGCGGAAGGAAAGCTGGCGGACAGCAGCATCACAAGACCGATGCCGGTCAGCAGCAGCACCAGAACGAGAAAGGGCAGGTCGATGGGTCCCCGGGCCAACTCCCGGCTCTCCTGCTCTTTTTCCTTTTGCCGCCGCCTGCGCTCCTCCATGGCCCGGGCTTCCTCCCGGCTCATAGGCCGTCTGCGCTGGCGCTGTTGTGCCATATCGTTCCCTCCTTTCCCGGGAAATTCGCGCTTTTCAGGTTATGAGACTCAAAACCGCCCCTGAATACCCAAAAACGCCAGAATGCTGCACACCAGCGTGATGCCGGAGAATACCGTCACCAGCTTTGCCTCGCTCCAGCCGGACAGCTCCAGATGGTGGTGCAGCGGTGCCATTTTGAAAAAGCGCTTGCCGTGGGTAGCCTTGAAATAGCCCACCTGGATAATATCGCTCACCGTCTCGGCAATGTAAATGATGCCCACGAAGATCAAAATGAGCGGCATGTCGAAGGCAAAGCCCAGGGCCGCCACAGCGCCGCCCAAAAACAGACTGCCGGTGTCACCCATAAAGGTCTTGGCCGGGTGGTGGTTATAAACGAAAAACGCCGCCAAGCCGCCTGCCAGCGCCGCCGGGAACAGGGCCGCGGGGCCGGCCTGCCGGTCCCACAGAAGGCCGGTGACCATAAAGAACACCATGACCACGAAGGTAACGCTGCAGGCCAGGCCGTCGATGCCGTCCGTCAAATTCACGGCGTTGACGCAGCCCACGATGACAAAGGCCGCAAACACCAGATATACCACCCAGTTGATGGTGACGGTGGTATTGATGAAGGGGATGTACAGCTGGTTGGACAGCAGCTCCTCATAGCGCATCAGGCTCAAAAACACCACGGCCGCCGCCAGCTGCAAAACGAATTTCTGCTTGGCGGTAAGGCCCTCGTTCTGGTGCTGGCGGACCTTGCGGTAATCATCCACAAAGCCGATGAGACCGAAGATGAGGGCGAACAGGTACACATACAGGTGGATGAACTCCCCCCGAAGCATCTGCTGCCATCCCAGCATAAACACAGCGGCGCCGGTGCCCACGATGAACATGATGCCGCCCATGGTGGGCGTGCCGGCCTTGCCAGCGTGCCAGGTGGGTCCGTCTTCCCGGATCTCCTGTCCGGCCTTCAGCTTCCGCAGCTCCGGGATCAAAAATTTGCCGATGACCAGCGTCAGCACGAAGCTGAGGGCCAGGGCGGTAATGGCTTGTGTCATCATTGCGCTTCTCCCTTTCCTCCGCCGGTCACAGCTCCGGCGTTGTTCATTTCCTTCGTAAATGCAGATATCCCGCGTTTCCCCATTGGACGCAGATCGCCCGGAGTGGGGCCGTTCGGTCTCAAGGCCTTGACCTGCCAGCCAAGCCCCTTGGGCGCCGGGCGTCCGGCGCGATCTATTTTGCGGCGTTCAGATGTTCCGCCACGATCTCCCGCTCATCCATGTGATGCTTCACATGATCAACTTCCTGATAGGTCTCGTGGCCCTTGCCGCACAGGACGATGACATCGCCCTTTTCCGCGTGGTCCATGGCCCAGTGGATGGCCTCCACCCGGTCCTCCACCACCACGTAGGGCGCGGGACCGTCCGCCATGCCCGGCAGGATATCGGCGATGATGTCGGCGGGCTTCTCCGTCCGGGGATTGTCAGTGGTGACCACCACAAAGTCCGCGATCCTCGCGGCGACACGGCCCATCTTGGGACGCTTCGTCTTATCCCGGTCGCCGCCGCAGCCAAACAGGGCCACGGTGCGGCCCTTGGCAAAGTCCTTCACGGAGCTGAGGACGTTTTCCAGACCGTCGGGGCTGTGGGCATAGTCGATGAGGATGGTATACTCCTTCCCGGGAGTGGGGACCACCTCCACACGGCCCTTGACATGGGGCACCTCGGCCAGAGTCCTGGCGCTGCGCTCCAGAGAGATGCCCAGTGCCAGGGCGGCCCCCAACACGTCCAGCGTATTATATATCATAAAACGTCCGGGAATGCCAACCCTGATCCGCACTTTTTCTTCCTTTGTCACAGCGGTGAATGCCACATGGTCCGGCTCTAGCTCCAGTTCCTCCGCCCGCAGGTCCGCCGCCGCCTGCTCTGCATAGGAGAACTTCCGGCAAGTGGCATGGGCCATGAGCCGCTGCGACCAGGGGTCATCGGCGTTGTAAACGCCGGTATCGCAGTTTTGGAACAGCAGCGCCTTGGCGTCGCAATAGGCCTCCATGGTCTTATGAAAATCCAGGTGGTCCTGGGTGAGGTTGGTGAAAATGCCCACGGCATAGTGCACGCCGTACACCCGGTCCAGGGCCAGGGCGTGGGAGGAGACCTCCAT
>JAETPK010000129.1 GCA_021771265.1 Oscillospiraceae bacterium | reverse complement strand
GGCCTGGAAAAGCCCCAGAACGGCTTCATCCACATGGACGGCAAGGAGATCGTCAACGCGGCGGAGGCCTACTTCGCGCCGCCCAGCAAGCGGAATCTGAACCTGGTGTTCCAGTCCTACGCCCTGTGGCCCCACATGACCGTGTTTGACAACGTGGCCTTCGGATTGAAGATCCGCAAGGAGTCCTCTGACGTCATCGCCAAGAAGGTGGCCAGCGCCCTGGAGCGGATGCAGATCGGCGAATACGCCAAGCGGTATCCCACGGAGCTTTCCGGCGGCCAGCAGCAGCGTGTGGCCATCGCCCGCGCCATCGTGTCTGAGCCCCGGCTGCTGCTGCTGGACGAGCCTCTTTCCAACCTGGACGCCAAGCTCCGGGTGGACATGCGGGCGGAGCTGAAGCGGCTGCACCATGAGACCGGCACCACCATTATCTACGTCACCCACGACCAGGTAGAGGCTCTGACCATGTCCACCAAGATTGCCCTGTTCCGCAAGGGCGAGCTGGTCCAGGTGGCGCCGCCCCTGGAGCTGTATGACAACCCCGTGAACCTGTACACCGCCGACTTCATCGGCAACCCCAGCATCAACTTCGTCAAGGGCACCGCCACTGTGGACGCCGCCGGCATGACCACCGACAGCCCTGTGGGCCAGCTGACCTTCCAGCGGGCGCACATGACGCCCAACGCGCCTGAGAGCGGCAAGATCGACGTTATTCTGGGCATCCGCCCCGAGCAGCTGACCATCAGCCGGGAAAAGGACGACGCCCACTGGGCGGAGGGCAACGTGTACTCCGGCATGCCCGCCGGCTCCGAGACGCTGGTCAGCGTCCGGGTGGGCAGTGCCACGCTGACGGTGAAGGAGCTGGGCTCCACCCACTACGCCAGCGACGAAAAGGTCTATCTGGGCTTCAACCCCGACAAGATCAACGTCTTTGACGCCACCACCGAGAACCTCATCAAATATTGCGTGTAAACAGTGCCTCCGCGGCGGATGCCGCATGAAATACGATTTGAAAAGAAGAACAAGGAGGAAAAGAACATGTTGAAGCACAAGAAGTTCCTGGCTATACTGCTGACGCTGGCAATGGTCCTCAGCCTGGCAGCCTGCGGCGGCAAGAAGGAAGAGGCCCCCGCCGAGACCCCCGCCCAGACCCCCGCTGAAGCGCCCGCCGAGGCCGAGCTGACCGATTGGGAGAAGGCTTCCGGCATCTACAACACCGACGAGACCGATGAGGAGCTGTACCAGAAGGCTCTGGAAGAGGGCGCAACCGTGACCCTGTACTCCATCTCCTCCCGCTGCACCAAGGTCGAGGCCGCCTTTGAGGAAAAGTATCCCGGTATCGACTGTGTCCCCTTCGACATCTCCACCAACGAGCTGCTGGAGAAGGTCACCCGTGAGTACGACGCCGGCCAGCACGTGGCTGACGTGGTCCACATCAAGGACCAGGATGGATCCATGTACATCGAGTACGTCCAGGGCGGCAAGTTCTATAACTTCCAGCCTGCTGACATCTTCGAGCACATCGATCCTTCCTACACCGCTACCGCCACTCCTCTGTACATTGAGCTGACCCAGCTCTTCTACAACACCGAGGCCTATCCCGACGGTTCCCCCATCACCAACCTCTGGCAGCTGACCGAGCCCCAGTGGAAGGGCAAGATCATGATGCAGAATCCTCTGGACAACCTGTCCTGGGGTTCCTGGATCACCGGCTTCTGCGTGGGTGAGGAGCCCGCCCGTCTGGCCGAGGCTTACAAGAACCTGTACGGCGAAGAGCTGAAGCTGTCCGACGGCTGCGAGAACGCCGGCTTTGAGTTCCTGAAGCGCCTGCACGCCAACGAGCCCATCTTCACCTCCTCCTCTGACGAGATCGCCGAGTCCGTCGGCACTCCCGGCCAGAAGGATCCCCCGGTTGGCTTCTGCGCCTCCTCCAAGCTGCGCAAGGCCGAGGATAACGGCTGGGTCTTCGCTCCCGCGAATCTGGAGCCCGACACCGGTATCCCCGCTGTCAACACCCTGTACATCGTGGAAGGCTGCGAGCATCCCGCTGCTGCCAAGCTGCTGGTCCGCTTCATGATGGGCGGCATCGACGGCGACACCTCCGGCTACAAGCCCTTCAACACCCTGGGCGGCTGGCCTGTCCGTGACGATATCGAGCCCGCCGAGGGTTCCACTCCCTATTCCGAGATCAACGTGGCTCCCTTCGACGCCAACGAGATCTATGTGAACTACAACACCGTGCGCGACTCCTGGCAGATGCTGGGCTGATCCCCGGAGCTACTGAAAACCCTGCATAGTTCTGCAAGCGGCGGGCGGATGTCCGCCCGCCGCTTCTTTTTCGTGAAGATCCGCGGACTTCCGCGGAAAAGAGAGGCCCCATGAGTTTTTTTATCGATCAAAACAACCGCAGAAAAAGCCCCATCGTTCTGGCCGCCGTGGGAGCGGCCTTGCTGTATCTGGCGGTGTTCGGCATTGCCTACGCGCTGTTGACTGAGCCGCTTTACCACGCTGTGCGCCTGGAGAGCGCCGCGGCTACCACAGCCGTCCATGCCATCATCATCGCCCTGGCAGGCACCGCCGTGTGCTGCCTGCTGTTTTTCCTGCCGGACAAACGGGTGGCGCCCTATGGCTTCGCCGGTCTGGCTGTCGTATTTGCCATGTTCTGCGCCGCAGCCCTCATGCTGGATGAACCGGCACGGGGAAATATGCTGCGGCTCATCGCCATGTTCGGTCTGGCCCCCGTTGTGGTGGGCAACGCCGCGGCCTGGCCCATTTACTTGAAAATGAAGCGCGCCAACCCCGCGCTGAACCATAGAAAGACCATTCAGGAGGAACTGCGGGAAGCCATGGAAAAGGAAGCGGCCCAAAAGCCGTCCCGCAAGGCGCCTCCCCCGCCGCAGCCGGAGCCTCCC
>JAETPK010000128.1 GCA_021771265.1 Oscillospiraceae bacterium | reverse complement strand
TGCTGCTGTTTTGTGAGACTGCGGACGGCGGCAGCAGCCGCCTGACCTTCGACCCGGCCCGTGAAACGATGGGCTAAAAGCACCCTGTTTTTGACAGAGAAACATTTTATCTTGCATTTTTCCACAAATCATGTAAAATACTGACACTGACTATCTGTGTTTGAAAGTGAGCGTGGAGAAATGATTGCAGCGATCGACAACGTGATTTCCAAGGTGAGCAGTTTCCTGTATACCCCCTGGGTCCCGCTGTTCCTGGTGGTGGCCGGTGCGGTATTCACCCTTTGCACGCGGTTCGTGCAGCTCCGCATGGTGAAAGAGGCTTTCCGCGTGATCCGGGAAAAGCCCAAGACGGAGGGGGCGGTCTCCTCCTTCGGCGCGCTGATGATCTCCACGGCGTCCCGGGTGGGCACCGGTAACATTGTGGGGGTGGCCCAGGCTATTTGCCTGGGCGGCGTCGGCGCGGTGTTCTGGATGTGGTTCATCGCCGTGTTCGGCGGCGCCTCCGCATTTGTGGAGTCCACCCTGGCGCAGATCTACAAACGGAAAAATCCGGACGGCTCCAGCTACGGCGGCCCTTCTTATTATATGGAGACCGCTCTGGGCCAGCGCTGGCTGGGTGTGCTGTTCGCCGTGTTTGTCATTTTGACCTATGCCGTGGGCTACAATGCGCTGGCCTCCTACAATATGCAGTCCACCTTTGCCGGCTTCCGCTTCTATGACCCGGCGGTGACGCCGGCCGTCATGGGCATCGTGCTGGCGGTGCTGTTTTTGGTCTGCATCATGGGTGGCGGAAAGCGCCTCTCCAAGATCACCGGCGTTATGGTCCCCGTGATGGGTGTCCTCTATATTCTGGTGGCGCTGGTCATCGTCGTGATGAACATTGGCAGGGTCCCCGCCATGTTTGGCGCCATTTTTGCCAACGCCTTCGATTTCAAAGCCATTTTCGGCGGCTTTTCCGGCTCCTGCCTCATGTATGGCATCAAGCGGGGCCTGTACTCCAATGAGGCCGGTATGGGCTCCGCGCCCAATGCCGCCGCTTCGGCGGATGTCTCCCATCCTGTGAAGCAGGGCCTGGTGCAGATGCTGTCCGTCTTTTTGGACACGCTGGTCATCTGCACGGCCACGGCCTTTATGTGCCTGCTCTCCGGCGTGGCTCCCGAGGCGGAGCTGGCCGGGGCGCCCTATGTCCAGGCGGCTCTTGGAAATGTGCTGGGCGGCTTTGGCCCGGTATTCATTACCGTTTCCATGACCCTGTTTGCGTTCACCACCCTGATCGGCAACTACTATTATTGTGAAGGCTGCCTCCGCTTTATCATGAGACGGCAGCCCAGCAAGAAGTTTATGACGGGCTTCCGCATTGCGGCGTCTGTCATCGTGTTCGTGGGCGCCATCGCCAGCATGAGCCTGGTGTGGAATCTGGCGGATGTGACCCAGGGATTGATGGTGGTGACCAATATCCCGGTGATCCTGCTGCTGGTGAGGCCCGCCGTCGCCGCGCTGAAGGACTATCAGCGCCAGAGGGAGGCGGGGGAGGACCCGGTGTTCCGCTCTGCCGGCATTGGATTGAAGGAACATACAGAATTCTGGAACTGACAAAAAAGGACGCTTCGGCGTCCTTTTTTTGTCAGAATTTGTCGGGCGGTTTTCAGAAAATTTGCATATGCTACTTGAAATATAAATTGAAACCGTGTAATATAGTTTTAAAAACCAGATAAAAAGGTTTCGTATTTCAAGGAGACGGTCATATGCATAAATTTTTCCCTCGCGCCCAGGACCCTGTCAGCTGTGGGACCCATGCCATCGGCGCGGCGGCGGCCTTTGCCGGCGGTGTGCTGTATTTGTTCCGTGCCATTCGGGTGGGCGCGCCTGTCCAGGCCCTTGCGGCAGCGATGTGCTTTTGCTTTTCCATGATGGCCCTGTATTCCGCCAGCGCCATTTACCACTTTTATCCCGGAGATACCAGCAGCGGCGGTGTGAAGCGGCGGCTGCGGAAGATGGACCACAGTATGATCTACGTGCTCATCGCCGGCAGCTACACGCCTTTCTCCCTGGTGCTGCTGCCCCAGCCCAAGGGCGCCCGGTTCTGCCTTGGCATCTGGGGCGTGGCCGCCGCCGGCGTGCTGGTGAAGCTGCTGTGGATGAACGCGCCCCGGGTGCTGTCCACGTTTTTTTACCTGGCCATGGGCTGGGCGGTGCTGTTTGCCTGGGAGGATTTCAAAGCGCTGGGCCAGCCCTGCTTGACGCTGGTGGCCCTGGGCGGCGTGTGTTATTCTGTGGGCGCGGTGTTTTACGCCATCCGAAAGCCCAACATCAGCGCTGAATGGACGTTCCATGAGTTGTTTCACATCTTGATCCTGGCAGGGTCGTTTTTCCATTATTTGGCGGTGTATTTCTATGTTCTGTGAAAGGCGCGGACATATGGATGACTCGGATGGCCCGGCGGGAACGGGTCCGCGCCCTGAATGAACCGCCCCGGCTGACGGTGGGGGAGGAGGTCCTCAACGCGGGCAGCCACGGTGTGGTGGCGGCCCCTGCACTTTACACTGTACTTCCTGCTGGGATGGAGCGGGCTGGTGTTCCTGCCCAATTTCTACCGGTATGCCCGGACGCTGCTGTGGTTTATCCTGGCGGGCGGGGTGGTGTACACCCTGGGGATGATCCCCTTTGCCCGGAACCGGAAATACGACCCCTGCACATGGCACTTATTTGTTTTGGCGGCGGCTGTACTGCACTGGGTGGGGATCTATACGCAGCTCTATTGAGCCGTTTGCCCAGGCTGGCATAACTGTGAAAAAAGCACTAAAAAAGACGGCTGCGTCACTGAACTGCACCCCATTTGTTAGACAGTATGATATACTATCTAACAAGTGGGGTGTTTTGTTATGCCAAAAGGAGTAGCAAACAAACGGTATACACCAGAATTTAAACAAAGAGTA
>JAETPK010000017.1 GCA_021771265.1 Oscillospiraceae bacterium | reverse complement strand
AAGCCTGCCATCGCTGACAAGATGCCCGCCAAACCAGACCTGGCTTGTTTTCGCAAACGCCAATCTGGTGTTTTTTCCGAGCAGTTCTATGGAATCAAAAGCAAAGCCACGGCAACAAAACAGCCTCCGCAGTCCAAAGCGTATCCGATTGTAGGCGACCAAAAGGTATGGTTTCATTTTATCAGTTCCCCTTATGCTTTCGGAAAAAGTCTTTGCCAAACAGTCGGTGAAGCGGTTTTGTCAGCTTGCTGCGCAGAATAGTGCCCTTGCTCATCCAACTTTTGGAGTACCAATGAATAGAAAAAGTGTTTTTTGTTTTGTTAAGTTTCCCGGTCGGATCGTCATAGGGGTTAAAATAGTCAGCGGGATAGACAACAGCAATTCCCAGATCTTGTTTTTCCCCATTCAGGCAAAGACCGAGCTTTTTCAGCGCATTGGTATTCAAAATGGGGCAGCCGATGATACCTTGCTTTCCCGAAAGCAGCGGATCATATTCTGCCAGCATAGCCTGCACTGCCGGATTGCCCGGCTCAGCACCAAATCCGACGCCTGTGTTGATGTGCTCTGCGTCCTCAAAGCCGAAAAAGGAAGGATGGGTCAGCAATTGATCCAAGGGCCGGAGCAACTCAACATCAGTGTCAAAGTACAGCCCGCCATGCTCCGCAATGACCAACAGGCGCACATAATCCGTGAGAAAAGCATACTTCTTCTGTTCATAGCACATCCGAGTATAGCCATTCCTGTTCACATCAAAATTATCCTCATCCCACTCGATGATTTCATAATCCGGGCAGAACTTCTTCCAGCTGGCTATGCATTTTTGGGCCAATTTGGGCTTTTCTCCGCGGCCAAACCAGCAATAGTGGATAGTTTGTGGAATCATGAATACCTCCAAAAGGTTCAAAGGGCTCCCTTGATTTTCAGCTGTATTGGGTACTTGATCCGCTCGGCAATCGCTGAGACACCCCTAACACGGATTGCCTTTTTAACAAGCGTTGAGGCTCCGCCAATTATATAGTTCTTCAGTGCATAACTCAGAGGGTGATTATCCAAAGCTGTTAGGACAGAATTAGCTCGTTCGCCTCCGCGTTTTCTCGCAATCTCAACATATTCTTCATGACTTAACAACCATTGTTTCAGCTCAGATACTGTACCAAAATGACGAAAATGCTCCTCTATCATATCCACCAGATACCAACTGACAAAGCCCTCTCCATCAATGTCAGTAGCGAGATAGGCTGCAAACATTGGCTCAAAGTATGTGATTCCAAAGTTTCTTGTGTTTACGGCAGAAAGCGGATTGTTCCTATAATAATAAAGAATTTTATCAAGTAAAGCGACTGAATCAGCCAGGGAAACGCACTTTCTAAGGAATAGAACATCCTCTGAATATCTGAGTCTCTCTGAAAAACGGATCGTATGTACTTCCAAGAGCTGACAGGCATACAGAGCCGCACCAAAATGTTGATTAAGGCAACGGCGAATCATATCTACTCCGCCCGCATACATGCCATCTTCCAAGAGAGCAGGCTCACAGCATCTTGTAAATGTTGAATTCCATCTCTGCGACTGGAACTGAATGATATGCGCGAGCGGAAATTCTGACGCTGAAGTATTTGTAAAAAAGTCGTTTGCCCATGCATCATCTGCATCTAAAAAAGCAATATAGCGCCCATCCAAACGATCCTGATATTTCTGCAAAATATGATCAATACCGGTATTTCTTGCGGAAGACACGCCCTTGTTTTCTTGATGGATTACAGTGATTCTACTATAATCCTGCGCCAATTTGTCACAGAGTGCGGAAGAACCATCTTTGGATCCATCGTCAATAAGCACGATTTCTATGCGTTCATATTCCTGCGTCAGGACAGATCTTACTGCTTCTTCTAAATAAGCTTTGCAGTTGTATACTGGAATAATTACATATATGTAAAAATCAGCCATGCATTTCCTCCCACAGATTATGAGACTGAGAAGTTATTTTTATCCTAATTGATTTATATATTGGCCTTCCCTTTTGTGATAGTTGATAATAGGAGTCCTGCCGGAATACATAAGAACGTTAGAATCTTATGGGGAGCTTCCCGCACAAAATGCCGTTCGCCCGCCAGAATGCTGCTGGAGCAATAATGAATACAGTCCACAAGTAATCGTTTTTTGGACTCCGGATACCGCATACAAACTTTTCGCCAGAACGCAAAGCCCTTCGGATTTCTCAGGTATTGCTTCCACATAGTACCGCTGGAACCATCCGGCTGATATTCCACATTGCAGAGCACTTCATCCAAAACTGCCAGTTTGTAATCCTGATCGATCAGCCGATATTTATATGCCAAAGCAACGTATTTTTCTCCCTCAAAAACTGGGTAGGGCGGGTATTGATTGATAACATCTGTCCGATACACCAGTTTCTTGTCGCCGCGGCCGCCGGCTGCATAGTAGCCTGTCAAAGTAGTCTCCGACAGTCCCTTGGGGAATCCTTTGCCGATGAGATTCCCGTCCAGATCCGCATCCAGGCCGATAATCCCGGCGTATCCCTGGTCCTTTACAGCGCACCACTTGTCCAGGATCTTTTTAACCGCGCCGTCAGCAAGACAGTCATCCGAGTCAATGCAGACATTCAACTCAGTGTCGATCGCTTCATAGGCCGCATTGTGTGCCGTGTGCATTCCGCCGTTTTCCTTATAGAGATAGCGGATCTCAAAACCGTTTTCTTGCTCCTGCCAGTTTCGGATAAGGTCTGCGGTATTATCAGAAGATCCATCATCTACGACCAACCAGACAAAGTCTTTACAGTCCTGTCGGCAAAGAGATTCATAGGTACGGGGAAGCGTATGTGCCCGATTATATGCAGGTGTGAACACGGTCAATAGTGCCATATCATTCCTTGTCCTTCCATTGCTTCAAATAGAAGTCCTGTAGCCATTTCGCATTTTCGACAATATCAAAACCCGCGGCCACCATCTCATTATAGGTATCTTTACGCTCCGGGTTTTGGGCTGCCAAGATTTGTTCCGCCCATTGTTCTGCCGATGCCTGAAGCGGTATCTGCGTTACCAAGTCAGTTATTTTACATTCCAATGGTACTTTATCAGAAATAAAACAGGGTAAACCGGCAGCCTGTGCTTCGATCATCGTGACGGGGAGACCCTCATACATCGACGGAAACACAAAAACATCCATGGCTTGCAGAAGAGCCGGAACATCGCTGCGAACACCGGCAAAAATTGCTTTTTCACTCAGGCCCAGAGAATTGACTTTGCTTTCGATCTCTGAGCGGAGGCTTCCGTCCCCAACGAGAAGCAGCCGAGCATCCGCTTTCCTCTTTTGGACCTCTGCAAAAATGTCTGTCAAAAATTCATGATTTTTTTGCAGAGCAAATCTTCCGACGTGACCGATCACGAAACTATCAGCCGGAAGGCCTAATTCTTCGCGGATTTGCTTTGCCTGTACGGGATCATATCGATACTTTTTGGCATCAATGGCGTTATTCAGGACTTGAAACGGCGCACCTCGGAACATCCATGCCCCCGCGTCATTCCCACAGGCAAATAAGTGCGTTGCAAACATGGGAATTTGTCTTCTGTAATATAGTTTAATTGGATATTTCAGATTCTTATCCTGGTTGCTGTTATGACTATGGGCAATCCGAACAGGAACGCCACGCTGCTTGGCCGCTCTTAAAATCACCGAACTAATGCAGTCTTGATGAACATGAACAATTCTGTACTCGGGGTGGTCTGCAAAAAACTGATTTAGCGCCTTTTTATAGGAGCCGCTCCATGGAATAAGTTGCGGTAACCGATAAATCCGGCCCCCGAGGGACTCAATCTCATCATCATAATCTGCCCGAAACTCCCGATGGACGAGGAAGTCAAACTGAACCTGACTGCGGTCCATGTGCCGATAATAATTCATGATCATCGTTTCGAGACCGCCGCGACCCATGTATGTAACAACATGAAGAACTCTGATTGGTTGCTTGTCCATATGCGAATCGCCTCCCCATTCTGAAAGGTCCCATTTCCGTCTATCCCTACCGGAACAAACTGACAATAAATTGCCAAAGTGTAATTGCGGAATATTCCGTATCGAAGGATTTCGAAACAGCAAACTCATAATAGAAGTAAACAAAATAAAATACTGTAGCCAAAGCCGTCACCAATTTGGCGGATTGCTTTGTAAACAGCTTGTTTATCATCCAAGGTAACGCAAGGGCAGTAAAGATTTCAAAATAAGCTGCCATTCTGGCATACAGGTTTGCTCCCTCAACCAGGCCAATTGTGAGAATAAACGCACTCACACAGCTCAAATTTACGAACAAATCTTCCTTCTGGTTGGAATCCCTGAACAAGCGTCTTCTGAAAACAAGGGCAATAATGGGTGGGAGCCAATAGACCATAACGCGTAACGTATTAATCGCATGACCATCAAAGACCTCTATATCCGCAACAAATGCACCAATAGATTCGGCAAAGCTCATGAATGCGCCCAGTGTAGAGTCATAAGTGGCCATTGCAAAGAGCGCCGCGCCTAAGAGGATCCACATGCGTTTGCCCCACGGTTTCCCGCAAAGAAATGGAACAAGTAAAAACATGAATGCATGAGTATGAAACGTCATTGCGATAAAAACGCATAAATAAAAGCGTCCATACTTTTTGTTTTCCAAATACGGAATGCTCATAATCAGGAAAAACATGGCAAAGCACTGCTTGAGAGCTGCCATGTACATAATGTAAGTACCAAGAGAAAAGAAAATCAGTAAGCTGAAAGCAGGGTTAACGGAATATCGCTTAAATAATTTGACCACAGCATAACTACTCAAGCAAGCAGGAAAAAAGAAATATATATGATAGTTATCCGTTAATTCATGCATCATCGCCTCATAGATATAAGAGAGCCGATTGCCGCCTAAACCAATGCCTTTTTCCGCAATATATTCACTGACTGATGGTGCGTCCCGGAACATTGTAATGTAATTATATGTGTCATTATATGCAGTTCTAAGAAAAGAGAAGCTCGTAAGCCAAAGGATCGTGACAATCATGAACGCATCGGCACGGCGCAGCATAAAATGGCGCTTTCCAGTCTGCCGACCGTCCAGCTGAGTCTCGACAGGGTAATATGTCTGGGACAGGTACATCAGGAATACGCAGCCCCAATATAGTAATACGAGTTGCCTCATAGGTGTTCCTCACTTAGCGATCTCGGTTCTGAAAAAGGGGTATAATCCGCCTTATAACCTATTTATTATACCATGTTTCTGGAAAAAGTAAATTGGCATTTACAAATAAAACGCCCTGACGCTACTATTTTCGGAATCATTTCTACATCGAATCTGATTGTTTTGCCAATATTTTTGCGAATAACAGAACCCGATGGAGCCAAATCAGGTCCCATCGGGTTTTACAGCATTTGGATGAAGCAAGCCAAGTAGACCGGCTTATTCAAGCGTCGTATGGCCACACCCCGTTTCTCGTTTTAGTAAAGAAGGCATTTTCTTCTGTTCTTCAACCGCATCCTTTTCCTGTTTGAGCTTTTCCAGCACAGAAGGCTTCTGATTAGGCTGCTTTTTCGGTTGGGATTCTGTGTCACCTCCGGGAGTCAGTTTGCTCTGGGTGTCCATCCGGCCATCAATCTGGTTGTAGTTTTCTTCGGAATAGCCCTCTGCCGCAGCAAGATAGTTCTCAGGAGCTGCGTGCAGCCCCTGTTCCTGGGCGATCATCTCCACAATCTCTGGAGTGAAGCCATCCCAGAGATTTTCGGCAACCAGCTTGCCGGTTGCATCCACAATGATGCTTGCTGCTTCATCGCCGTACTTGTCATGCTCCATCAAATAGAAATCTTTACCGCCGATTTGCATGGTATCAATGCTGTGCCAGGTGCCAAAGTGCCCATCCACGGTCAAACCATCGGTATCCATTGTAACAACCAGGCCGGGCTGGAAGAACTGAGGGACCTCCTTTTCTGAATTCCGAACGGGATACCGATCAGCAAGGCCAGCAGTCCGAAGTCGCACTTCCCATCAGCCAGATAGACTGGCTGACAGAAAAATGCAATGGCCGCTGCCACGATGGCCGGGATGAGAATATGCTGCAATGCTCTCCAGAGAGAGCATCGATTGGTCTGACGCATTTAGCACCGCCTTTCTTTGCGCTGGAAAAAGCTTCGGCTTTCTTTGGACGACACATCAAGAAGAGATTGGTAGGGTTAAATAGCAGAGTGTCGCCAGCCTATTCATACCCAAAAAATAAGGACACATCAGAACCGGCACAGGCCGTTGGTTTCTTGATGTGTCCTTATTATATCGTAGCCGTATGCCAAAAAGGCTGTACCAAAATAAAGTGCAATCAATTTTGACATATGTCACCCTCCGGCTATTTGCAGATTATATTCCCAGCGCCGCCAGCGTCTGGGCCACCACCGTTTTCTTATCAAACTCCCGCTCCATCTTCCTCCGGCCCGCCTGACCCATGGCCGCCCGGGCCGCCGGCGGTAGCTCCAAGAATCCCTTCATGGCCCTGTACAGGTCCTCCCCGCTACCGGCCTGGCACAACAGGCCGGTCACGCCGTCCTCCACCGCCTCCCGGCAGCCGGGGATGTCCGTGGTGATGACGGGGCGGCCCGTGGCGGCGGCCTCCAGATTCACGTTGCTCATGCCCTCGTGGTAGCTGGGCATGACCACGCAGTCCGCGGCGGCGTAAAAGGGCCCCGGGTCCTGCTGGAAGCCGTGGAACACGGCGATGCCCGCTGTCTCCAGCGCCTCCACCTGCTCCTTATAGGCGTCCTCAAAAAAGCCCGCCAGGTCCAGCGTAAACGCCGCCCCCTCGTCATGCAGGCGCCGCGCCGCGTAAAACAGCTCGTCCATGCCCTTCTCCCGCATGATGCGGCCCAGATACAAAAAACGGGGCACTTCGTTTTGCGGATACGGCACATACGGATACCGCGCCAGATTGATGCCGGCGCCGGGCAGGACCGTCTCCTTCCCGGCGGGAATGATGCCCCGGCGGCAGAATTCCTCCCCGTTGGCGCTGTTTTCAAAAAACACCGTTTTGGCCCGCCGCAGCGCCAGCCGGTACAGCACCGTGACGAAGGCCGCCAGGCCCTTTTTCTGAAAGGCGGTGCCAAGGCCCTGCACATTGGCGCAGTAAGGGACGCCCCGCAGGCGGCAGACCAGCCCTCCGTAAATATTGGGTTTGATGGAATAGGTCAGCACCAGGTCGGGCCGCTCCGCCCGGATAAGACGGTCATAGGTCCGCAGGAGCCGGAAGTCCGTTCTGGGGTCGATGCCCCGGCGGTCCACCTGGGTCTCAACGCAGCGAAGGCCCATGGCCTGAAAGTCCGCCTCGTGCCCCACGAAGGGCATGCTCAAAACCACCTCATGGGTCCGCGTCAGCCGCTGGATCAGCTCCAGACGAAAGCGGTAGAGCATATAGGAGTGGTTGGTGATGATAAGGATTTTTTTCATGCGTCCTGCTCCTGTTTTTGTGCTTCTTCGCCGGCGGGACCGCCCTCCATCACGCCGTCGTGGCGCAGGACCTTGCCGATGGTCCCGAAAAAGCATTTGCAGTCAAAGGCGAAGCTGATCTTCGCCGCGTACTCGCCGTCAAACCGGGCCTTGACCGGAATGGGCAGCTCGTCCCGGCCGTTGATCTGCGCCCAGCCGGTGAGGCCGGGGCACACGTCGTTGGCACCGTAAAGGTCCCGCTGGGCGATAAGGTCCTCCTGATTCCACAGGGCGGGCCGGGGGCCCACCACGCTCATCTGTCCCAGCAGGATGTTGAAAAGCTGGGGCAGCTCGTCCAGGCTGGTCCTGCGGAGGAAGGCACCCACCTTCGTGATATAGGACGAGGCGCCCCGCAGCTGGTGGGTCGGCGCGTCGTGGGGCGTGTCCGTCCGCATGGTGCGAAACTTCAGGATCTCAAAGTACGTCTTATGTATGCCCACCCGCTTTTGGCGAAACAGCACCGGCCCCGGAGAATCCAGCTTCACGGCGGCGGCGATCACCAGCATGGGCACCGCCAGCACCACGATGCCCGCCAGAGAAAGCAGAATGTCCAGCCCTCGCTTCACATACTTGTACATGCCCTCTATCAGCTCCCCAAAAACGCGGTATTTTTTACAGAATAAACCATGGTAAGTATAGCACTCCCCTTCTCATAATACAAGCTGTTTGGCATCTCTGACGCCGAAAAAACATGATGAGCCCCCACACCGCTGTCCGGCGGCGCGGGGGCTCAAAAGGAAGGCTTCCCACCTTTGCGAACGGAGCGGATGCCGCCCCTCACGGCCGGGTCTCCTCCCGCAAAAACACGTAGACCGACGGGGTGGATTCCTCCCCGGAAAAGCGGTAGCCCAGGCGCCGGAAGTCCCGCAGCGTCTCCGGCCCCTCCGCCCGCCGCTCCGCCAGAAAGCGCACCATCTCTCCCCTGGCCATTTTGCACAGGGTCCCCTTCTCCAGGATCTTTCCGTCCCTCCGCTCCCCGAACACGCAGGCCACCAGCCGCTTTTCCGGCGGCCGGTGCCGGGAGACGCACCGGCCATACTCCCGGGAGGCCAGATCCACCACGCAGTCCGTCTCCGCCCAAATCGTTTCCGCTATGGAAGCGCCCCAATAGCTATAAAGGTTTTTTCCTTCACAGGTGGAAAGCCGTGCCTGCATCTCCAGGCGATAGGGCGCCACCCCGTCGAAGGGCCGCAGAACGCCGTAAAAGCCGGAGAGAATGCGCAGGTGCTCCTGGACATATTCCAGCGCCTCCTCCGTGAGCACGCCGGGGGCCATGTACTGGTACTGGATGCCGTCATAGGCCAGGATCGCGGGGGTCAGGCCATGGCGCAGGTCCATGCTCCGCAGCCGCTCCGCGTTCAGCGCCGCGATGGAGTCATTGCACTTCCACAGGGCCTTCAGCTCTTCGTAGGACATGGACCGGAGCCGCTCCGCCAGCGCCTCCGCCTTCGGCAGCAGCGCAGGCAGGTCCCGGACGGGAAAGCTGTCCCGGTCCACCCGCATTTTTTTCGCCGGTGAGATGATGATGCGCATATCCGCTCTCCGTTTCATGGTTTTCTGCCATTGTAAGCCGCAGCGCTCCGGAAGTCAAGAAATGCGCCGTCCCGGTGGGACGGCGCATTTCGCAGCTTGTCAAAAAACCTGAAGGATCGGAAAGACGGCGGCAAAAGCAAGGGGAGCACGAGAGGACGGGAGTCTCTTCGTATTGGATCGAATACCTGCAAAAAGCCTGTGAGAGCAGGCGTTTGCGCCGCGAAGCGGCAGCTTTTCGGACTGCTTCGCAGTCCGAAAAGCGAGGCATTGTGAAGCCTGTCAAAAAAGTCTCCAGACTTTTTTGACAGGCTGGAAACGCGCCGTCCCCGTGGGACGGCGCGTTTCGTTATTTGATGCTGACCTCCACCGGCCGGTCGTAGGCCGTCACCCGGGTCCAGGCGGGCTCCAGCCACACCTGGTCCGCCTGATAGCCCTTCAGGGCGAAGCTCTCAAAATAGCGGTCCCGGTTTTCGGCGGCATAGGCCTCGTGGGCCTCCAGCTCCTCCCCGGAAAGGGAACCCAGGGCCATGGGCGTGGTGGTGACACTGACGCCGTCCCGCTCATACACCTGGCCTCCAGCATCCTGATAGGCGTGTCCCCAGATCTGATACAGGGTGGTGTTTCCCCAGCGGTAAGGGGCGCTGAAGGACACCAACCAGCCGCCCTCCCGCTTTTCCGTCCACTCCAGGCGGACGCCCTGGGGCAGCGGCTCCCCCGTGCCGCCCGTCAGGTCCACCCGGATGCGCTCCTGGTCCTTATCCAGCCACTCCGCCCCGGTGATGCACAATGTCAGGTGCTCTCCCCGGCTGAAAAAGGGACTGTCCAGCCAGAAGGTACCGTAGCCCTTCCCGTCCGGGTCGCCGCTGGCGGAGATGCCATTGACGCAGCTTTCAAACCGCTCGCCGTGCTCGTTTTCCAGATACAGGGACATGCCTTTCAGCCAGGCGGTGTTGCCGCCGTCATCGTCGATGTCCACCCGCAGGTGGGTGGGATACACCTCCACCTCCGTCACCGTGAACCGCTGGCCGTCCAGCTGAAAGGCCGTGTTCACCGGCACCACCGTCCCCTGGGCGGTGAACTGGGGATCAAAGGTGAGCTGGAACGTAAATTCCGCCAGATAGGCCCGCTCCGGCTCCCGCTGGTCCGAGAGCATTTCGTCGCCGTAGTCTTCCACCGCTTCCGCCGGCTCCGCGCCCGGCTCCCACCGGTCCGTGCTGTCATAGACCCGCAGGGTCAGCTCCAGCGTCTCCGGCACGTCGATGTCCACGAAATTCACATCGATGCGCCGCAGGGCGCCGTTTTCCAGACCGAAGCTGCCGGTGGAAGAGCTGTATCCGGAAAGGTCCTCCGGCAGGCGGATGTCGTAGTCCGCGTCCAGGCGGGCGATATCCCGGTCCGTGTCCAGGGTGTAAAAAATGTTCACCTGCTTGCGGTCCACGATGAGATACTCCACGGCGGCGGTGATGCCGTTGGCACTCTGGCTCTGGTCCACAGGCTGCACATAGTCATGCTCCACGGCGGCGGACAGGGACGGCGACCAGGCCACGGCCTTCGCCAGCTCCCGCAGCACCGGCACGTTTCCGCAGGCGGCGGCAAAGGGCGGGAACAGATTCACCAGCAACACAAAGGCTGTAAAGCAAAGGGCCAGACTGCCGGCCGGAACGCCGAACAGCCGCTTTTTTCGCTGTAATGTCTTTTTCCTTGCCAGGGCCCGCTGCACCGTATATTCCAGCTGAGGCGGTGTGGTCTCCAGTTCATTTAGCAGGGCCTTGTATTCCTCACTGCGATTCATGGCTCTCCCTCCTCTCCCAACTCCAGGCGCAAAAGCTGCAAAGCCCGCCGCTGGCGGGTGGACACGGTGCCCCGGGGCAGCTCCAGGCTCCGGGCCGTTTCCTCCAGAGTGTATCCGGCGAAGTAGCGGAGGATGACCACGGCCCGCAGCTCCTCCGGCAATCGCCGGACGGCCTCCCGCAGGGGCAGACCGTCGTAGGCATCCGGCCCGGCGGCGTCCGGCAGGCTCTCTTCCCCCGTCAGGCGGCGCCTGCGGCGCAGCTCCTTGTGGCAGGTGTTGATGAGGATGCGGGTGAGCCAGGTCTCCAGCAGCTCCGGCTGCCGCAGCTTCCGCAGAGCCCGCAGGGCCTGATACACCGCCTCGTCCACCGCCTCCAGGGCGTCATCCTGACTGCCGAGATACAGGTACGCGGTGCGGTACAGCCGCTGCCGGACCGCCTGGGTCCTGGCGGCGAATTCGTCATGATCCATGGGCGGGGCCTCCTTTCTTGTTTCTGTTTATTAGAGTCTTCAGACACGGATTTTGCTTTCCGCGCGGAAAAAAACTTTCGGTGAAAATGAGGAATTAGGAATGAGAAATTGGGGTATTCCGCCCCAGGCGGAATGATTTGAATTTGTCCGGCTCCGCCGGACTCCAAAATTCCTAATTCCTAACTCCTAATTCCTCATTCATCCCACTGCCGCGGGCAAAAAAAGTCCCGGCCAGGGCGTGTGCCTGGACGGGACACCACTGCCCCTGGCCCATCGCGGCCAGGGCCGCCTTTGCCGTGCAAAGGCGAGGGGGTTCAACGGAGGCGGGCTTGCCCGCCGGAGAGTCTAAGGGGGACGCCAGTCCCCCCTTGGAGTTACGCTCTTGGATGGGCCTTCTGATACACGTCCTTTAGCTGCCGCTTCACCACATGGGTATAGATCTGAGTGGAGGAGATGTCCGCGTGGCCCAGCATCTCCTGAATGGACCGCAGGTCCGCGCCGTTTTCCAGCAGGTGGACGGCAAAGGAGTGGCGGAGGGTGTGGGGCGTGATGTCCTTCTGGATGCCGGCCTTCTCCTGGTAATGCTTGATGATCTTCCAAAAGCCCTGGCGGCTCATGCGCTCGCCGCTCATGTTGACGAACAGGGCCGTTTCCTCCTGGTCCGCCACCAGCTGGGGGCGGATGTCCCGCACGTAATCCTGCAGGGCCTTCACGGCGCCGTGGTACAGGGGGATGATGCGCTCCTTGCCCCGGCTGGCGCAGCGGATAAAGCCGGCGGCCAGATTCACGTCATCCAGCTCCAGGGAGATCAGCTCGCTGACCCGGATGCCGGTGGCGTACAGCAGCTCCAGCATGGCGTGGTCCCGGAAGCCCTTGGCGTCCACACACTGGGGCTGCTCCAAAAACAGCTCCACTTCCTTGGCGGTCAGGATCTCCGGATACTTCCGCTCCGCCCGGTCGGCGGTGATGCCTTTGACGGGATTTTCCCGCAGCTCGCCCTGGGCTATCAGGAAATTATAAAAGGATTTCACGGAGGCCAGAAACCGGGTGACGGAGGCGGCGGATTTTCCGTGCCCCTGCATCCAGCTCATATAGTCCCGCACCATATCCGGCTGCGCGTCCCGCAGGCCGCAGTCCTGATGTGCCTCCAGATAGTCGGAAAACTGGGTCACATCCCGCAGGTATGAGCTGATGGTGTTCTGGGAAGAATGCTTTTCCTCCGCCAGGTATTTGCCATAGCGGGCAATCTCACTGTTCACGGGATCACCCCTCCCCTCTTTCGTCAATTCAGGATATGCCGCAGCGCCAGCTCCGTCAAGCGCGGCGGCAGAACGAGTTCCAAACACACGCCGGCCAGCAGCACCAACGCCGCCGCGCCGCATAAAAGCCACCACCCTCTGCCGCAGGCCGCAGGCGCGGTCCGTCTGCCTCTCCCAATGGGCAGGCGCGCTGCGGACATCCTCCACGCGGAGGCGGCCAGCAAAAAATAGCAGGGCATGGTCGCCAGGCACCGGACCCCCAGCACCGCCAGGGCCAGCAGTGCCCCCTCCGCCCCAAAGGCCGCCGTAAAGCAGCAGACGGAGAAAGAGAGAAAGCAGCCGTAAGCCACGGTGACACAGGGGAGCAAGACCGCCCCGGCGGCTGTAAAGGCCAGCAGAAACGCCGCCAGCGGATATCGGAAGTAAATGACCACGGCGGAGACAGCCGCTCCCGCCCGCTCCGCCCCGCCGTCCTCCAGCCGGAGGTAATCCGTCAGATACCGGCGCAGCTCCGCCCCGGTGCCGTCCGGCACATGGCCGGCCAGGGCCTGTCCTAGCAGGATGCCGCCAGCAAAAAAGACCGCCAGCACCACCAGACCGGAAAGGGAGCCTGCCTGTCCGCCGCTTCCGCGGACCGTTTTCTTCCTCATGAACCGCCTCACCTCACTGTCCCACCCTATGCGGGAAGGACAGGATTTATGATAGACGGTTAACGTAAATCAGGTACTTATTTAATATAGTGCACTTTGCTTGTTTTATCAAGGAATTTGCCAGAAGTTCTCGCTTTTTGTAATTTATGACAAAATGTTATGTTAACTGTATTATGTAAACCCTTTAAACCAAAGTCGCCACAGCCAGCCGCCAGCCGTCCGCAAGGGCAACATCTTGTAGTGATATCCCACAAAACGTCTATATTTGCGCACCGGAGCGCCCACCTCCCCCACTTTCGCCGGGCGTGACCTGGTGGGCGGCGGTGACGCCGCCCACCGGACATTTTTGGTAAAAATGGCAAGTGGCCTTTTACCGCCGCCGTGCGCGGCTCTTCAGCCGCCGCCCCCGCCTGCCGCCTGCCGCGCCGGCCGCCAGGCCGCCGGCCAGGGTGCACCCCAGCAGGGCCAGGCCCCGGACGGTGACGCCTTCCTCCCAGCACAGCAGGCCCACCACCGCCAGCACAGCCGCGAAACCGCCGGCACACAGCATGGCCGCCGGCAGGCGTCCCATGGGTGCGTCCCGGACACACACCAGCCCGCCGCTCAGCGCTGACACGCCGCAGGCCGCCGCGATGGCGGGATACGTCCCCTCCTCCCCCAAAACGCCCCGCACCGTCAGAAACGTCAGCAGCACCAGCAAGCACAGGTACAGCCCCACCGACACCAGCAGTCCCCACACGAAGGCCCGCCAGGGCGGCGTCTGCTTTCGATTTTTCGCCATAAAAAATACCTCCCCGGTCATACGCTCTTAGTGGAGCATATGACCGGGGAGGTCCTGTTTATGAATGGAGCAGCCTTACTTTTCCTCAGCGGAGGCCTCCGTCTTCTCCTCAACGGCAGCGGGCTCTTCCTTCTGTTTCTTCTTGTCGGCCTTCTCCTCCGCGGGCTGCTCGCCGGTCTGGACGCCGGTGGTGGAAATGGCCCAGCGGGTGACTTCCACGCGGACGCGGTCCTCGCTGGTCTCGATGATCAGCGTATCCTTGTTGGCGTGGACCACACGGCCGACGATGCCGCCGATGGTGGTGACGGTGTCGCCCTTCTTGATGCTCTCACGCATGGCCTCAGCCTTCTTCTTCCGCTTGTTCTCGGGACGGATCAGCAGGAAATAGAAGATCGCCAGCATGACGACCAGCATAATGATAGAGTAGCTATTACTGTCCATATTTGTGAAACTCCTTTTTTCCTTTGTGGATTACAATGGTACTATTATACCAAAAGACAGGTGTTTTGCAAGAACTTTCTTGTAGCCCTCAAATATTTGCAGGGAAACAGACACTTCACGCCCGTTTTTCCAGATTCCCGCTGTACCGGGCCCGGAAATCGGCAAATGTCCCCTCATCCAGCGTCTGGCGGATCTTCGCCATCAGGTCATTGTAAAAGTACAGGTTGTGGAGCACCGCCAGCCGCAGGGCCAGCACCTCATCTGCCTTGAACAGGTGCCGCAGATACGCCCGGGAGAAGCTGCGGCACACCGGGCAGCCGCAGCTTTCGCTGATGGGCCGCTCGTCGGCGGCGTATTTTTCGTTGAGGATGTTCACGGTGCCCTCCCAGGTAAAGAGCTTGCCGTGGCGGCCGTTGCGGGAGGGCATGACGCAGTCGAAAAAATCCACGCCCCGGCTGACGCCCTCGATGATGTTGCTGGGAGTGCCCACCCCCATGAGGTAGCGGGGCTTTTCCACCGGCATGAAGGGCTCCACCACGTCGATCATCTCGTACATGACCTCCGCCGGCTCCCCCACCGCCAGACCGCCGATGGCAAAGCCGTCGCAGTCGATCTTTGCGATCTCCCGCATATGCCAGGCCCGCAGGTCCGCGTAAGTGGCGCCCTGGTTGATGCCAAAGAGCATCTGACGGGGATTCACCGTGTCCGGCAGGCTGTTGAGCTGGTCATGCTCCGCCTTGCACCGCTCCAGCCACCGCAGCGTCCGCTCGCAGCTGGCCTTGGCGTATTCATAGGCGGCGGGGTTTTCCACACACTCGTCAAAGGCCATGGCGATGTCGCTGCCCAGGTTGGACTGGATGCGCATGGACTCCTCCGGTCCCATAAAGATCTTCCGCCCGTCGATGTGGGAGGAAAAGTAAACGCCCTCCTCCTTGATTTTCCGCAGGGAGGCCAGGGAAAACACCTGGAACCCGCCGGAGTCCGTCAGGATGGGGCCGTCCCAGTTCATGAACCTGTGGAGGCCCCCCATCCGCCGCACCAGCTGGTCGCCGGGGCGCAGGTGGAGATGGTAGGTGTTGCTCAGCTCGATCTGGCAGCCCACCTCCTTCAGGTCGTGGGCGGACACGCCGCCCTTGATGGCGGCCTGGGTGCCCACGTTCATAAACACCGGCGTCTGCACGGTGCCGCCGTGGGCGCAGGAAAATTCGCCGCGGCGGGCGCGGCCTTCCGTTTTGCGTACTTTGAACATATTCCTTCTCGTTTCTGTTTATTTTGCGCGGTCAAAAAAGTACCGCAGCTCCGCTTTCCGCTCCGCTGTCAAAGCGGTCTTGCGGATACCCAGCTCCGCGCCGGCCAGAGCCGTCAGCTGGTGAAAGCAGGCGCCGGGGTCCACCTGGGTGCGAATGCGGAGCCAGGCCTCGCAGGCGCCGGCGGCCCGCAGCGCCTCCGCCGAGTTGATGTCCACCCGGCGCAGATTCTCCGCCAGAACGGGGCCGATGTTGGGCAGTTGGGTCAGTTCCACAGGCAGTCCCTCCCTTTTCAAACTCTCCCGTTTATTATAGTACACCCGACCCCCAGGCGCAAGACGGAAAAACAGCCGTTCCCTGTTCCCCCGCGTTATGATATAATAAACCCAAATTTGAACGAAAGGGATGTATCGCTTATGGAACGGCCAATTTTACTGCTCGGCGACCCGCGGCTCTATGAGACTTCTGAAAGCGTGACCCAGGAAGAATTGGAAGAGCTTCGCCCCGTTTTCACAGATCTGTTTGACTGCATCAAGGGCATTCGCCGTGATTACGGTTTTGGGAGGGCCATCGCGGCCCCACAGATTGGGGTGATGAAGCGCCTGATCTGCATTCTCACGGATAAGCCTTATGTGATCATCAACCCGGAACTTGAGTTTGTCGGGGACGAAACGATGGAACTCATGGATGATTGTATGTCGTTCCCAAAGCTGCTTGTGCGCGTGCGCCGGTATCGTCATTGCATATTGCGCTATTTAGACGAGAACTGGGAGCCCCAGGAAATGCGCATAGACGATGATATGTCTGAGCTGATCCAGCATGAGTACGACCACCTTGACGGTATTCTTGCGACTATGCGCGCGATCGACAGCAAGTCCTTTGTGATGAAGCAATAACCAGCCTCCCGTCACTTCAGCGGACCCGCGTATCCATTCCCACAGGCATTCCCGCATAAGAGGACCCAGCCGTCGCGGCATTTGCGCCGCGGCGGCTGGGTTTTACACGGCGGTCTCCTCCGCCGGGTTCACGTGGACCATGCAGTGCTTCACCTGGGGAAACTGCTTCTCCAGAACGTCGTGGACCGCCTGGGCAGTGGCGTGGGTCACCCGCAGGGGCAGGTCTCCGTCCGCCTGGATCTCCACATCCACATAGACCCGGTCGCCGAACAGGCGGGTATTCAGGGCATCCAGCCCCAGCACGCCCGGCTGGGACAAAATGGATTCCTTCATTTCCTCCGCCAGCTCCGGAGAGCAGGCGTGGTCCGTCATTTTGGAAAGGGCATCCCGCAAAATATCCCACGCCGCTTTCAGGATAAACAGGCAGATGACCACACTGGCCACGCTGTCCAGCACCGGAAAGCCCAGCCGGGCGCCCAGGATGCCGGCAAAGCTGCCCACGGAGGAAAACGCGTCGGACCGGTGGTGCCAGGCCTCTGCCTTCAGGGCGCTGGAATCGATCCGCTTCGCCGCCAGCCAGGTGTACCAGAACATGCTCTCCTTCACCACGATGGAGACCACCGCGGCGACAAGGGCCAGAGCGCCGGGCACCACGGCCGTCTCCGCCCCGGCGATCTTGCGGATGCCGGACAGGCCGATGCCAAGGCCCGTGCCCCCCAGGATGACACCCAGGACCAGCGCCGCGATGCACTCCAGCCGCTCGTGGCCGTAGGGATGCTCCCGGTCGGCGGCCCGGCCCGCCAGCTTCACTCCCAGGATGACGATCAATGTGGCCAGAACATCCGATGCCGAATGAACGGCGTCGGAGATCATGGCGCCGGAATGGGCCAGAAAGCCCGCCAGGAATTTAAAGGCCGCCAGGGCCAGGTTGATGGCGATGCTTACGGCGGATACGCCGACGGCCACCTTTTCATGCTGTTTAGGGTCCATCCGTTACCTCCCGAACGATCAAATTTGGCAGATAGCTCTTCCCCTGCTTCCCGAAAAAGGGTGCAAAAAACCACCCGCGGCACAGGTCCCACTGTCCCGCGGATGGGCATCATCCGCTGCCGCGAAGGCGGCCCGGCGCATGGACCGCCGTCCACCGCCTGCTCAGTTTGTACTGTTGTCCGGCGCTTTGAAAAGCGTGATGCAGTGCAAAGAGGTTATTGTCAGGATATCATACGTTTCTGTGGGCGTCAAGGTGTTTTGCAAACGTTTGTTTTGACAAACTGTGAACTTTTTTCGACAAAAAGCCCCGGGCATCTGCCCAGGGCTTCCGTAATCGATTTTCCGCCTTTTACCGCAGGAACATGGCGTCGCCGAAGCTGAAAAACCGATACCGCTCTTTGACCGCCTCCTGGTACGCCGCCAGCACGTGCTCCCGGCCGGCGAAGGCGGACACCAGCATGATGAGGGTGCTCTCCGGCAGGTGGAAATTGGTCACCAGGCCGTCCATGACCTTGAATTTATAGCCGGGGTAGATATAGATATCGGTCCAGCCGGCCTTGGCCTCCATGTGGCCGTCCTCCGCCGCCCAGCTCTCCAGGGTGCGGCAGGAGGTGGTGCCCACGCAGATGCAGCGGCCGCCGTTGGCTTTCGTCCGGTTGATGAGGTCCGCCGTCTCCTGGGGGATGGTGCAGAACTCGCTGTGCATCTCGTGCTCTGTGATCTCCTCCTCCTTCACGGGGCGGAAGGTGCCAAGGCCCACGTGGAGCGTCACATACCCGATGCCCACGCCGCGGGCCTCGATCTTCTCCAACAGCTCCGGCGTGAAGTGGAGTCCCGCCGTGGGGGCGGCGGCGCTTCCCAGGACCTTGGAGTACACGGTTTGATACCGCTCCTGGTCCTGAAGCTCCTCCTTGATATACGGCGGCAGAGGCATTTTGCCCAGCCGCTCCAGTACCTCCAGGAAAATGCCCTCGTACTCGAAGCAGACCAGGCGGTTGCCGTCCGGCAGCTCCCCCACCACCTGGGCGGTCAGTTCCCCGCCGCCGAAGCTGAGCCGGGCGCCTGTGCGCATTTTCCGTCCCGGCCGCACCAGGCACTCCCAGGTCTTGTCCCCCCGGTCGATGAGCAGCAGCACCTCGCAGGCTCCGCCGCCGGGCAGCCGCTGGCCCAGCAGGCGGGCCGGCAGCACCCGGGAATTGTTGAGGATCAGGCAGTCGCCGGGGTTCAAAAAGTCCGGCAGCTCATAAAAATGGTGGTGCTCCACGGCGCCGCTTGCCCGGTCCAGCGTCATGAGGCGGGAGGTGTCCCGCTTGTCCAAAGGCGTCTGGGCGATCAGCTCCTGGGGCAGGTCATAGTAAAAATCGCTGGTTTTCATATCGGTCATGTCCCTCACTTGATGGTGGTATCCGTATAGTAAAACTCCAAGATCTCGTCGTAGCTGTATCCGTCCTCCGCCATGGCCCGGGCGCCGTACTGGCTGAGGCCCACGTTGTGGCCGCTGCCGGTGCCGGTGATGGTAAAGCTGTCACCGCTGCCGGAGGTAACGCCTGTCCGGCGGGTAACAGTGCCGGCGGAGCGCTTTTCCACGCCGTCAGCGGTGATGACGTACTGATCCCCGCCGGACAGGGTGGTCGTTTTCCCGCCGGCGGCGATGGCCACGGCCCCTTTCAGGGTGGAGAGCTTCTTGGAGCCGTTCACATAGAAGCTGCCGCCGGACACCACCACGGTCTCGCCGCCCTCGCCGCCGCTGATGGTAAAGCGCATGCTGGGGACGGATTTTTGATACGTGCTGCTGTAAAACACGGTGCGGGCGGCGTCGCCCTTCACCGTCAGGGTCTTCCCCCTGGTATCCACGAACGTGACGGCGGCTACATTGCCCATGTCGGTGACGGCGGAGACGTAGACGTTCTCCACCTGGCCGATGTCATAGTTTTTCTGCTGCAAAATCCACGTCAGCTGGTCCGCCGTATAGGTGACGGACCAGTTGTAATTGGGAATGGAGGTCAGCGCCTCATAGGGGTCCTCCTTCCCCACCAGATAGGGCACCCGGCCCCCCCAGACGTTTTCCGCGTCCTCGGTGGCGCCGCCGTTGGAGGAGTGGTACACCGCCTCAATGAGAGCCCCGTCGTAGTACAGGCACTCCCCCTCCGTGTTGTCCACCGCCTCGTCGGAGCGCTCCGTGGCGGTGTTGGTGCCGTTGTACACCTGGCAGCAGGTGCCGCTGCACACATCGAAATCGTAGCTCTGGTGCTTCGTATTGCGGCAGGCGAAGGTTCGGGCGCATACCGCCTGGGCCTCCAGCGCGGCCAGGGGCCAGTCGCCGTTCATCTCGTAGGGCACCACGCCCTTCACATAGTCCTCCAGGTCCACCACGTTGATGACCCACAGGTCTCCGCCGCTGGGGCGGACATATTCAAAGCCGCCCTTGTACTTGTAGCCCTTGAACCAGGTGACAGGCTCCTCCCGCCGTCCCGCCTGGGGCATGACGCCCAGGGGCAGGTCCCAGCCGTTTTGGAACTCAAACAGCACATCGGTGGTGCGGGTCCGGGTCACCAGCACGCCGGCGGAGGAGGATCTTACCGCCTCACCGTCCATGCCCAGGTCCTCCAAGGCGTCCTCCGCCTCTCCCCGGGATTCGTAGCAGCCGTACCGCACCACGAACTCCCCGTCGATATAGGCGGGCCAGCCCCCCAGGTCCCAGGCCTCCTCGGCACATTCGTCATAATCGTCATAGGTCCCGTACAGCTGCGCGTGCCAGGGGCCCATGACCTCTCTCCCGCCGACGGAGGAATAATTACCGGCGCCATCCACATATATTGTGCCTGCGGCGGTCATGGAAATACACGTTTCCTCCGTCCAGCCCAGGGCCACGAAATCCCGCCCGTCCTCAAAGTAGCCGAATTCATAGCCCTCCCCCACCGCGTTTTCCAGATTGGCGGAAAACAGGGCGGTGGACCCGTACCGCAGGCCCACCCGCAGGGTGTCCCGCTCCGCCGCGGCGGCGGAAACGGCCGTCAATGTAAAAAATGTCACAACGCCCAGCAGCGCCATCAGTCTTTTTTTCATGCATCCTCCCTATGGTCCCGGCGTTGACGGTCACGCGAAAGTGTGCTATCATACATACAAATGTCCGTCCCAGATGTACAAGTAAGTTTTTTCCCTAATAGAAGATATTATAGTACAATTTCGCGGCACATTCAACCAAAATCGACGGAGCGTCCCCGGGCGCCCCCTCCCAGGAGGAAACGATCATGAAACAATACAAAGTCGGCATCATCGGCTGCACCGGCATGGTGGGCCAGCGCTTCATCACCCTGATGGAACATCACCCCTGGTTCCAGCTGACCGCCCTGGCCGCCAGCGCCCGCAGCGCCGGCAAGCCCTACGAGGAGGCCGTGGAGGGCCGCTGGGCCCTGGACGTTCCCCTGCCGGAGGAGGCGAAGAAGCTGGTGGTCCTGGACGCCGAGGCCGACGCGGAAAAGCTGGCCGCCATGGTGGACTTCTGCTTCTGCGCCGTGGATATGAAGAAGGAGGACATCCGGGCCCTGGAGGAGAAATACGCCAGGCTGGAATGCCCCATCGTCTCCAACAACTCCGCCCACCGCTGGACGGACGACGTGCCCATGGTGGTGCCGGAGATCAACGCCGACCACATCGCCGTCATCGACGCCCAGCGCCGGCGCCTGGGCACGAAGCGGGGCTTCATCGCCGTGAAGTCCAACTGCTCTCTCCAGAGCTATGTCCCCGCCCTGCACCCCCTGAAAAAGTACGGCCTTGAGCGGGCGCTGGTGTGCACGTACCAGGCCATCTCCGGCGCCGGCAAGACCTTTGCCCGCTGGCCGGAAATGGTGGATAACTGCATCCCCTTCATCGGCGGCGAGGAGGAAAAGAGCGAGCAGGAGCCCCTGAAGCTGTGGGGCCATATTGAGGACGGCAAAATTGTCAAGGCCGACGGCCCCTCCATCACCGCCCAGTGCTTCCGGGTGGCCTGCCAGGACGGCCACATGGCCGCCGTGTTCATGAAGTTCCAGGATGGCTGTAAGCCCTCCATGGAGCAGATCAAGGCCGACTGGGCCGCCTTCCGTGGCCCCGCCCAGGAGCTGGGCCTCCCCTCCGCCCCCCAGCAGTTCCTCCACTATTTTGAGGAGGAGAACCGTCCCCAGACAAAGCTGGACCGGATGCTGGAGCACGGCATGGCCGTGTCCATCGGCCGCCTGCGGCCTGACACCCAGTACGATTACAAGTTCGTCTGCCTCAGCCACAACACCCTCCGGGGCGCCGCCGGCGGCGCCGTGCTTCTGGCGGAGCTGCTGTGCGCCAAGGGGTACATCTGAATCCGCGTTTTACGAAAGAAACGGCCTGCCGCAGCAGCGGCAAGCCGTTTCTTTCGTAAATGAGGAATTAGGAATGAGAAATGAGGAATTGCGGAATTCCGCCACGGGCGGAATGATTTGAATTTCTCCAGCTTTGCCGGACACCAAAATTTCTAATTCCTAATTTCTAATTGAAAAGGAGTGTTTTCATGAAACAGCCCATCTTTACAGGCTCCGGCGTGGCCATCGTCACGCCCTTCAACCGGGAGACCGTGGATCTGGACGCCCTGGGGCGGCTGCTGGACTTTCAGCTCTCCGGCGGCACCGACGCCGTCATCGTCTGCGGCACCACCGGCGAGGCCGCCACCATGACCTACCGGGAGCGGATGCGGACCATTGAGTACTGCGTGGAGCACGTGGACGGCCGGGTGCCGGTCATCGCCGGCAGCGGCTCCAACTCCACGGAAAACGCCCTGGCCCTCAGCCGGGACGCGGAGCGGGCCGGAGCGGACGGTCTGCTGGTGGTGACGCCCTATTACAACAAGGCCAGCCAGACGGGCCTCATCCGCCACTTCGGCGTCATTGCCGACGCGGTGACGGTGCCCATCATCCTGTACGACGTGCCCTCCCGCACCGGCGTCACCATCGCGCCGGAGACATACGCCGCCCTGGCGAAGCACCCCAACGTCAACGGCGTCAAGGAGGCCGGCGGCGACCTGGGCGCCGTCCAGCGGACCCGGAACCTCTGCCCGGCGGACTTTTCCATCTGGTCCGGCAACGATGACCAGACGGTGCCCATCTGCGCCCTGGGGGGCGTGGGCGTTGTCTCCGTGGCGGCCAACGTGGTGCCGGAGGCCATGCACCGGCTGGTATCCCTGTGCCTGTCCAACGACTTTGCCGCCGCCGGCGCCCTGCAATTGGAGCTGAAGGAGCTGTGCGACGCCCTGTTCTGCGAGGTGAATCCCATCCCGGTGAAAACCGCCCTGAATCTCATGGGCCTGGAGGCGGGGGCCCTGCGGCTGCCCCTGTGCGAGCCCTCCCCCGCCAACCGGGAGCGCATCCGGCAGACGCTGGCGCGGTATGAGCTGATGGGCGCGTGAAAAATGCCGCCCGGGTCTCCCCGGGCGGCGCTGTTTATGTCTGTTCCATAGCCCGCAGACACGACTCGATATCATCCAGATCCCGATAGTCCACATCTCCGATGTACAGTTCGCCCCAAGTGGTGTCGATCAGGGACTCAGCGTCATCCAGCAAGCCGTGTATTTCATACAAAAACGCGGCCACAGCTTCTGTGTCAAAGCTATGGTACGGAGAATTCCAATTGATATCAAACTCCACACTGTTCTCCCGGAGCATCACTGGCTGCATCATTTCATTCAAAGAGAACAGCTGGTAATGATACGAACAGTACCCCTGTCCCATAAACGGCACATAGCGCAATAGATGATCCTGTCCATCCACTTGCAGCGCGTACACGGCATTCTCTCCGGCGTGGGAGACACTCGCTTCCTCCTTCCAGCACAGGTCTCCATCCCAAATGCACAGCTCATAGAGCTCCGACCCTCCTCCCGTGGGATATGCATATGTCCACAGCTCCACGGTCTCCGGCCCGCCGTCGTGGTCAAAATCATAGGTCCCCGGCAGAGTCTCCCGGACCACTTCCCTGGACGCGCCGGTCAGGCGGCCCTGGTCCATGACCAGGGCGCAGGCGTAGGTGTGCCGCTCCCCAGCGTCGCCGCCCCGGCCCACCGTCACCAACAGGCGGTCCTCCTCCGGCCACGCGCCCCAATCCTCCGGCAGGAACGTGTATTCCGGGATGGCGCCGCCGTCCGGCAGGGTGAAGTCCCAGACGGTCCAGGTGTCCGTCTCCATGACCCGGACCGACTGCCAGGTGCGGGCGCCGTAGGCCAGCGCCAGATACCGGCTATCCGGGGACCACAGGGCCGACTGGGTGGCCCAGCCCTGGTCCTGCCACAGCACCGCCCCAGTCTCCGTGTTCGTTACCTGGAGGGACGCCGGCGGCTGAACGCCGCTGACATATTGGCCGCTGGCTCCCACCGCCTGGACCTGGAACCGCCCGTCCGGGGAGCGGGTCTCCCCCTCCACTTGAGCCACAGGTCCGGCGGCCAGGATCCGCGCCGCCTCCCCCTCCGGCGGGTCCTCCGGTGCCTTCCCAGGCCCCGGCCCCGCCCCGAAGACCACCGCCGCCGTCACCGCCAACAGGGTCAACGCTCCAAAAATCTGCCGCCGTTCCATAAAAATACCATCCCCACACTGTTATACGAACAGTATAGGGATGGCAATTTTTTATGTCAACTACAATCCGGTTACAAAACCGTGTCAACCGGCGTTTTGCCCCCGGCGGAATGCGATATAGTCCTCGTAGGTGCCCATTTTGTCGATGAGCCTGCCGTTTTCAAATTCCATGATGCGGTTGGCCACGGTCTGGACGAACTCGTGGTCGTGGCTGGCAAACAGCACCACGCCCTTAAAGTCGATGAGGCCGTTGTTGACGGCGGTAATGGACTCCAGGTCCAGGTGGTTGGTGGGCTGGTCCAGCACCAGCACGTTGGAGCCGAACAGCATCATCCGGGACAGCATGCACCGGACCTTCTCGCCGCCGGAGAGGACCTTCACCGGCTTGAACACATCGTCGCCGGAGAACAGCATCCGGCCCAGGAAGGAGCGCTTGAAGGACTCCGTGCTCTCCTCCGCCGAGCTGCCGGTGTACTGGGCCAGCCAATCCAGCAGGTTCAGATCGCAGTCGTTGAAAAAGGCGGAGTTGTCCAGGGGGAAGTAGCTGGTGGTGATGGTGGTGCCCCACTTGTAGCTGCCCTCGTCCGGCTCCAGCTCGCCCATGACGATCTTAAACAGGGTGGTCTTGGCGATCTCGTCCTCTCCCACGAAGGCGATCTTCTCCCCCCGGTTCACCCGGAAGCTGACGTTGTCCAGCACCTTCCGGCCGTCCACGGTCTTGGAGAGGTTCTCCACCGTCAAGATCTCCTTGCCCGGCTCCCGGTCCATGTTGAAGCCCACGAAGGGATACCGCCGGGAGGAGGCGGGCATCTCCTCCACCGTCAGCTTGTCCAGGAGCTTCCGGCGGGCGGTGGCCTGCTTGCTCTTGGACTTATTGGCGGAGAAGCGCTGGATGAACAGCTGCAATTCCTTGATCTTTTCCTCGTTCTTCCGGTTCTGGTCCCGGAGCATCCGCTGGACCATCTGGCTGGACTCATACCAGAACTCGTAGTTGCCCACGTACATCTTGATCTGGCCGTAGTCCACATCCACGATGCTGGTGCACACGGTGTTCAGGAAGTGGCGGTCGTGGCTGACCACCAGGGTCAGGGCCTCGCAGTCCATGAGGAAATCCTCCAGCCACTCGATGGCCTGGATATCCAGGTGGTTGGTGGGCTCGTCCAGCAGGATGATGTCCGGCTTGCCGAACAGCGCCTGGGCCAGCAGCACCTTCACCTTTTCCTTGGCGGTGAGGCTGCTCATCTCGCTGTACAAAATGTCGTTGGACAGGCCCAGGCCCTGGAGCAGGCGGCTCACGTCGCTCTCGGCCTCCCAGCCGCCCATCTCGGCGAATTCCGCCTCCAGCTCGCTGGCCTTCACGCCGTCCTCGTCGGTGAAGTCCTCCTTTTCGTACAGGGCGTCCTTTTCCTTCATCACGTCATACAGGTGCTGGTTGCCCATGATGACGGTGTCCAGCACGGAGTAGGCGTCGTACTGGAAGTGGTCCTGCTTCAGGATGGACATGCGCTCCTCCTTGGGGATGATGACCTCGCCGGTGGTGGGCTCCAGGTCGCCGGAGAGAATGCGCAGGAAGGTGGACTTACCGGCGCCGTTGGCGCCGATGATGCCGTAGCAGTTGCCGGGAACGAATTTCAGGTCCACGTGCTTGAACAGCGTCTGTCCGCTGAAATTCATGCTGATGTCATTGACTGTGATCATATTTTCGTTCCTTTGCCAGTAATTAATAACAAGATAAAAGAGTGGAGAGTGGAGATCATGAGACCGTCCAGCGGGGCCAGATGCCATATCTTCACTCTCCACTCTCAAATCTCCACTCTTATTTCATGTAGGCCTTGTGATAGACCTTCTTGCCTTTTTTGATGATGGCGCCGTCGCCGTTGCAGTCGGCGCAGGAGAAGGTCTTCTCAATATCCGTCACCTTCTCGCCGCAGACGGTGACACCTCCCTGCTGCACCAGCCGCCGGGCCTCCCCCCGGGAGGCGCACAGGCCGCACTTGACCAGCAGGGTCAGCACGTCGATCTTCCCGTCGGTGAAATCCTCCTGGCAGAGGACGGTGCAGGGCATGTGGGCGCTGTCGCCGCTGCCGCCGAACAGGGCCCGGGCAGCGGACTGGGCCTTTTCGGCCTCCTCCTCGCCGTGGACCAGCTTCGTCAGCTCGTAGGCCAGGATCTCCTTGGCCTGGTTCAGCTGGCTGCCCTCCCACTTGTCCATCTCGTCGATCTGCTCTAAAGGCAGGAAGGTCAGCATCCGGATGCACTTGAGCACATCCGCGTCGCCCACGTTCCGCCAGTACTGGTAAAACTCGAAGGGACTGGTCTTGTTGGGGTCCAGCCACACGGCGCCGCTGGCGGTCTTGCCCATCTTCTTGCCCTCGGAGTTCAGCAGCAGGGTGATGGTCATGGCGTAGGCGTCCTTGCCCAGCTTGCGGCGGATGAGCTCCGTACCACCCAGCATATTGCTCCACTGGTCGTCACCGCCGAACTGCATGTTGCAGCCCACGGTCTGGAACATGTGGTAAAAGTCGTAGGACTGCATGATCATATAGTTGAATTCCAGGAAGGAAAGGCCCTTTTCCATCCGCTGCTTATAGCACTCGGCCCGCAGCATGTTGTTGACGGAGAAGCAGGCGCCCACCTCCCGCAGCACGTCCACATAATTCAGCTTCATGAGCCAGTCGGCGTTGTTCAGCATCATGGCCTTGCCCTCGCCGAATTCGATGAACCGCTCCATCTGCTTTTTGAAGCAGTCGCAGTTGTGCTGGATGGTCTCGGGGGTCATCATCTGGCGCATGTCCGTACGGCCGGAGGGGTCGCCGATCATGCCGGTGCCGCCGCCGATGAGGGCGATGGGCCGGTTGCCGGCCATCTGGAGCCGCTTCATGAGGCACAGGGCCATGAAGTGACCCACATGGAGGGAGTCGGCGGTGGGGTCAAAGCCGATATAGAACACGGCCTTGCCATTGTTCACCAGGTTTCGGATCTCCTCCTCGTCGGTGACCTGGGCGATCAGGCCACGGGCCTTCAGTTCCTCATAGATCTGCATAGTCGTCTCTCCTGTTCAAAATAATATGCGCGGAACAGAACAAAAAAATCCTCTGTCCCGGCGGGGACAGAGGGCGAACTTCTTCGCGGTACCACCTCTGGTTCACCGCCTCCTCACGAAAGCGGCCTCAGGCCGTGCCAACACACGGCAGCGCTGTAACGGGCGCCCCCGGAGCACGCCTACTGGGCCGTTCAGGGCCGTTTGGGTGCCAGCTCCACGGTGTATTCACCGCCCGTCCTCTCCCCTTTCCACCATCCAGGGGCTCTCTTGGCAGGACGCCTGCGGCTACTTCTCCGCTTCCTCGCTGTATGCAGGGGTTATTTTATCCGATTTGCGAGGGCTTGTCAACCAAAATCGGCAAAATTAAGCGTCTGAGGCCTTTCCTTCTTCGCAGTAGATGTCCTCCGCGGCCTGCATGCCCGCCTTCAGGAGCTCGTATACTTTTGCGTTCTCCGGATACAGCGGCAGGATATCCAGGGCTTCATCCGTTTTTCCCAGCAGCTCCATGTACATGCGCTTCCAATCAGGTTCTCTTTTCATTACGTTGTCCTCCTAAATTTTTGATACTTAAAATAAGTATATATTTACATATTACCGCAAACTGTACTTAAAATCAACTTAAAAAAAGTGCGGTTGGAGTCATTGATTATGAAGAAGGACAAGCATCTGGGGCTCTTTATCGACCAAGAAACCCACGACAAGCTCTTTTATATTGCAAAATACGAAGGCCGCACCGGAAGCGGACAGATCATGTACCTGATCCGCCGGTGCATCATGGACTTCGAGCAGGAGCACGGAAAGATCCCATGGGAGCAAAACAAAAACGACTGACAGCTGTCAGTCGTTTTTTCACCGCCGGATCAGACCGGAGGCCCAGTCCAGCAGCAGGGCGGAATACTCTGAAAAATTCCCGGCAAAATCGCCGCCCAGCAGCCCCGCCAGCACCGCCCTGTCCCTGCCAGTCAGGCGGGGGAGCAGGTCCGCCTTCCGGGAAATATACGCGCCAGTCTCCAGATAGTGTTTGGCCTGCAGGATGAAAGCGGCGGATTTGAAGCAGCTCTTCAGCACCTCCGCCTCCCGCTCATGGAGATAGTTGTGGCAGCAGGCGTGGTATACATTGCAGGCTCCCAGATGCACCGCCCGGCGGATATCCCCAGGGCCGATCAGAGGGCACAGAAATTCCAGGCTTCCAAAATAAGGGACCGTATCGTGGTAAAACTGGAAGAGGTCCGCCCGATCCCAGGAAGTCAGCTCCTCTTTTCCGGACACAAAGCCGCACAGCAGCTCCCGGTTTGGAAGCGCGGCGGCAGCGGTCCGGTAGCGTTCCAAATCTGATACCCTCAGTACATCCAACACCACGACCACGTCGATGTCGCTGCGCTCCGATGCCTCTCCCCTGGCCCGGCTGCCCTGGAGCCCCACAAAGACCAGACGGGTGCCAAAGGCGTCCTGTACGGTTTTGAGAAATTGCCGCATCCACACTTGTGTATCCATAAATCTCCTCCCGGTTGAAAGCAGCCCCGTCCTCACTTGGGACGGGGCTGCCTCTATTTTCATTTAATGCAATGTCCTTCGGTATGCCTCCGCCTGGTCCAGCAGCTCTCCGGCGCTTTCCAGCAGCGCCTCAGTCACATGGCTGCCACCGGTGATGCGGGCCAGCTCCGCCTTCCGCTGCTCCCGGTCCAGCTGGACCACCCTCGTGTAGGTCCGGCCGCCCTGCTCGCCCTTTTCCACGGAAAAGTGGGTGTCCGCCATGGCGGCCAGCTGGGGCAGATGGGTGACGCACAGCACCTGCTTGCGCCGGCTCACCTGGGCCAGCTTCTCCGCCACCTTCTGGGCCGCCCGGCCGGAGACGCCGGTATCCACCTCGTCGAACACCAGGGTGGCCACGGCCTCCTGCTCCGCCAGCACGTTTTTCAGCGCCAGCATGATGCGGGCCAACTCGCCGCCGGAGGCGATCTTGGCGATGGGCCGCAGGTCCTCCCCTACGTTGGCGGACATGAGGAATCGAATGGTGTCGCAGCCGTCGGGGCCGGGCTCCTTCTCCGCGAAGTCGATGGCAAAGCGGACCTTGTGCATGTCCAGGTCCCGCAGCTCCCCCTGGATGCGCTGCTCCAGCGCAAGGGCGGCCGCCTTCCGGGCCTTGGTCAGCGCTCCGCCGGCGTCCTCCACAGCCCGGCGGACCTTCCCAAGCTTTTTTTCCAGCCGGGCCAGGGTGTCATCGGCGGTCTCCATGGCGTCCAGCTCCGCCCGGCACTTGTCCAGGTAGTCCAGCATATCCTCCACGGTGGCGCCGTACTTCTTTTTCAGCCGGTACAGCTGGTCCGCCCGGCTCTCCACCGCGTCCAGCTCCGCCGGGGAAAAGTCGAACTCCGCCCGCTTGTCCCGGACGATCTCGGCAAGGTCATAGGCTTCACACCGCAGCACTTCCAGGCGTTTATGCAATTCTCCCAGCTCGTCGCTCAGAGTGCGGACGCCGGAGATAGCCTCCTCCGCGTCCCGAATGGCCGCCAGAGCGCCGCCGGAATCCTCGCCGCCGGAGAGGCTGTAACCCGCCCCGTCCAGGGCGGCGATGTACTTCTCGCCGCTGCGCAGCAGCGTGCGCCTGGCCAGAAGCTCCTCCTCCTCGCCGGGCACCAGCTCCGCCCGCTCCAGCTCCCCGATCTGAAAGCGCAGGCTGTCCATCCGCCGGGCCTTTTCCGCCTCGTCCATTTTCAGCGCCCGGATGCGGCCCAGCAGCTCCGCCAGGGCGCCGTATGTTTCCCGGTAGGCCGCCAGGACCTCCTCCGTCCGACCAAAGCGGTCCAGATAGGTCTGGTGCTGCTCCTCGTCCAGGAGGGCCGCGCCGTCGTGCTGGCCGTGGATGTTCAGCAGGTCCGCGCCGATCTGCCGCAGCTGGCTGACAGTGACAGGCCGGCCGTTGACCCGGCAGCTGTTCTTGCCGTCGGCGCCCATCTCCCGCTGCAGCAGGAGGCTCCCATCCTCGTCCGGGGCCGCGCCGGCGGCGGAAAGCCCCGGCAGGTCCGCCGGAACGGCGGAAAACTCCGCGCTGACAAAGGCCTTGTCGGCGCCGGTGCGAATGAGCTCACGTGAGGCCCGCCCTCCCAGGACGGCGCCCATGGCGTCGATGACGATGGATTTGCCGGCGCCGGTCTCGCCTGTCAAGGCGTTGAAGCCCGGCAGAAAGCGGATATCCGCCAACTCGATGACCGCGATATTCTCAATGTGAAGCAGCTCCAGCATACTTTAATGCTCCCTTCGGAAAGGGTTCAGGGGAAACCTGGGTTTCCCCTGATTCTTCCGCTCAGAGCGGAAGAAAAAATTTCAATCATTTTCGCCAGGGCGTGTACCTGGTGAAAATACTTTGACTCAGCCGCCTTGGGCGGCGTTCACCAGTGACATCGGTCACTGGTGGTGGGGGATCCTCAAGGGGGAGCCCGCTCCCCTTTGAAGCCTCAGAGCATTTCCTTGATCTCCTCGCAGAACTCCGCGGCGGACTCCGTGTCCCGCATCACCAAAAACGCGGTGTCGTCTCCCGCCAGGGAGCCCACCAGGAAGTTGAACTCCATGTTGTCCAGAGCCGCGCAGGCGGCGCTGGCCAGGCCCGGCATGGTCTTGACCACCACGATGTTCTGGGCATAGTCGATGCTGGTGATGCTCTCCCGGAAGATGGTCCGCAGCTTTTCGGCGAAATTCAGCTTTGTCCGGTTGCCGGACACGGCGTACTTGTACACCCCCTGGCCCACCGGCTCCTTCACCAGGTGCATTTGCTTGATGTCCCGGGAAATGGTGGCCTGGGTACTGGTGATGCCCCGCGCCTGGAGCTGGAGCAGCAGCTGCTCCTGCGTTTCGATATTCTCCTGGGAAATGATCTCCAGGATCATGTTTTGACGGTCATTTTTCATCATGAAACCCTCCCGGCAGCATTTTTTGGGCGAATATCTCGCAAAAGCTCTTTTCCGACAGGCGGACCAGCTTCGTGGTGTACTTGGACCTGCGGACCAGCACCTGGTCATCCGAACGCAGGGCAAATCCCCGGCTCTCGTCCACGAACAGGTACACCGGCTTTCGGCCGTTGCGCTCCAATCCGATGGTGAGGGTGTGCTCCGGTGAGAGCACGTAGGAGGAAAAGCGCATGTTGTGGATGCAGATGGGGCACACCACCATGGTCTGGGCCACCGGCTCCACCACGGGGCCGCCGGCGGAGAGAGAATAGGCGGTGGAGCCCGTGGGGGTGGCGATGATGACGCCGTCGCCGGCGATGTCCGCCAGATGCCGGCCGTCGGAATCGATTTTCAGGTGGATGACGTGGGAGATGGGACCCTCCCGGATAACGGCCTCGTTGAGGCCCAGGTTTGTGTAGACCTGCCGGCCCTCCCGGATGACGGACACGTCCAGCATCATCCGCTGCTCCAGCTCAAAGTCCCAGTTTTCCAGCTTCCGCAGCAGCTCCAGCTCCCCGGCCTCCAGCTCCGCGATGAAGCCCAGGCCCCCCATGTTGACGCCCAGCACTGGGATCTTGTTCAGGGCCGCCAGCTTGGCCAGGTGCAGAATGGTGCCGTCCCCGCCGAAGGTCAGCAGCAGGTCCGCGGACCGCAGCTCCGCCTGCAGGGGCTTCACGTCAAAGTCGGCGAAGGCCCCGTCCCACTGGTCCCGGAAGGGGGAGCACACCACCGTGCGCAGGCCGATCTCGTGCAGGAGCTTTTGGGCCGCCTTCGTGGCCGCCATCCCACGGTCCCGGCTGGGGTTGGGGCAGAGGATGATCTTCTTTGGATTCATAGGCCGCTCCCCTCCCCGTGCTCCTTCAGCGTCTCGTGAGACTCCGCCACCAGGGCCTTCAGGTCAAAGGCGCGCTCCTGCCAGTCTCCCTTTTCCAGATACCCCAGGTACTCGATGTTACCCTCAGGTCCCCGAATGGGAGAATACGTCAGGCCAAGGACTGTAAAGCCGGATTCCTTTGCATGCTCCAGAAAGCGCTCCAGCACCTCCAGATGGACGGCCGGGTCCCGGACCACGCCTTTTTTGCCCACCTTTTCCTTTCCGGCCTCAAACTGGGGCTTCACCAGGCAGGCGGCGTGGCCGCCGTCCTTCAGCAAACCGCACAAGGGGGGCAGAACGAGCTTCAAAGAGATGAAGCTCACATCCACAGAGGCGAAATCCAGCTCCTCCGGGATCTGCTCATGGGTCAGATAGCGGGCGTTGGTGCGCTCCATGCACACCACCCGCTCGTCGCTGCGGAGGCTCCAGGCCAGCTGGCCGTAGCCCACATCCACAGCATACACCTTTCGGGCGCCGTTTTGCAGCATGCAGTCGGTAAAGCCGCCGGTGGAGGCGCCGATGTCGCCGCAGACGGCGTCATGGAGGTCGATGGGAAAGGCGGCCATGGCCTTTTCCAGCTTCAGTCCGCCCCGGCTGACATATTTCAGGGTGTTGCCCCGGATCTCGATCTCCGCGTCCTGGGGGACGGCGGCGCCGGGCTTGTCCACCCGCTGGCCCTTGACAAACACCAGGCCGCTCATGATGGTGGCCTGGGCCTTCTGGCGGCTCTCCTGGAGCCCCCGCTCCACCAGTAGCACATCCAGCCGTGTTTTATTGCTCATGTCGTTCCTCCTCCACGGCTCTGGCAATGCCCTCCGCGTCCAGGCCGAAGCTGTGCTCCAGCTCCGCCACGCTGCCCTCGGGGGCGTAGGTCTTGCCGAGATTGCGCAAAATGAGTTTCTTGGGGGACATGCCCCGCTCCGCCAGCTTGGCGGCCAGGCGCTGGCCCACGCAGCCGGCGCCGAAGGCGTCCTCCGCCACCAGCAGCGTGTCCGTATGCCCAAAGCACCCCTCCATATCCCCGATCTCCAGGGGAGAGATGCGGTTGAGCTTCACCACCTCCGCGCTGATGCCCTTTTTCTCCAGCAGCTCCGCCGCCGCCAGGGCGTGGTTGATGAGCACGCCGTAGGTCACCAGCGTCACGTCGGTGCCCGGCCGCAGGCAGACGGCGGCCTTTTCCGCCGTGTCCGCCTGAAAGGCACCCTCCCCGCCCCGGGGATACCGGACGGCCACGGGGCCGGGAATGTCGAACAGGGCCTGGCGCAGCATGGTCCGCAGCTCCGCGAAGCTGGCGGGACAAAGCACCGTGAAGCCCGGGATGGCACACAGAAACAGCGCGTCGAAGCAGCCGTGGTGGGTCTCGCCGTCGGCGCCCACCAGACCGGCCCGGTCCACCCCCAGCACCACATGGAGCTGCTGGAGGGACACGTCGTGGACCAGCATGTCATAGCCCCGCTGCAAAAACGTGGAGTACACGGCGAACACCGGGATCATGCCCTGGCTGGCAAGGCCCGCCGCCATGGAGACCCCGTGTCCCTCGGCGATGGCCACGTCGAAAAACCGCTCCGGAAATTCCCTGGCGAAGGGCCCCAGGCCCGTGCCGTCCGCCATGGCGGCGGT
>JAETPK010000016.1 GCA_021771265.1 Oscillospiraceae bacterium | reverse complement strand
CTGCTGACCGAGCTGACCACCAACGCCGTGGTCGTGGCCGCCTTCATCCCCGTTCTGGCTGGTGTCGGTGAGGCCATCGGTGTCAGCCCCTTCGCCATGATGATCGCCACCATGCTGTCCTGCAACTTCGCATTTATGCTGCCCCCCGCCACTCCCCCCAATGCTATCGCCTATGGTACCGGCGAGATCGAGATGAAGGACCTGGTCAAATGTGGCTTTGGCCTGAAGCTCATCGCCCTGGTGGTGTTCCCCATCATGCTGTATGGCGTGACCATGGGTATCTTCCACATTGGTGTCTGATCCCAAAGACACTACATACAGAGTTTCTACCAAGAAAGGTCCCCGGCTTTTGCCAGGGACCTTTTCTTGTATGATGAAGTTCTTCCTTCGAGGGACTTTTACAGAACCGGTACCTGCCGGCACAGCTCAATGAGGCGGTTCATGTCCCGGAAGGGCTTTTGACTGCGGCGCCATACGAGACTCACGTGCACAAAGACCTGAGGGTCCAGGGAGAGGACTGCCAGGTCCGGCATAGTGGCCGCCAGAGGACGCAGCAAAAAGCCGGTGGCGGTACCGCTGCGGATCAGGCTTTGGACTGTGGACAGCTGCTCTGTGGCGTGGAGAATATGGGGGGTGACGCCGGCATCTTCAAACTGCTGCATGACCCGCTCCCGCAGGGAAAAATTACTTTGAAAAAATACCAGCGGCTCATCCTCCAGCTGCGGGATGGAGATGCGGCTCTCCCCGGCCAGGGGATGGCCCGGCAGGGCGCACCAGACGATCTCCATGTCCGTGACGGGCACCGCGTCAAACTCCGGGGGCAGGGGCGCGTGGTGGGAGACGAAGGCCACGTCCAGCACATTTTCCCGCAGATCCCGGATGAGGGTCTTCGTGCCCAGCTCCTCCGTGGCCAGCAGCAGATCCGGATACCGGCCGGCCAGCTGGCGGTAAAGGGCGGGGAGGAGGGTGGTGCCGATCATGGGCGGTACGCCCAGGCGCACCGGCCGCCGCTGCCGGCCCAGGGCCTGCATCCGGTTGGATACATGGTCCGCGTGGCGCAGCAGGCTCTCCGCCATTTCCCGCAAAATGGTCCCCTCCTCCGTCAGGGAAAAGCCCTGATACCGCCGGGCAATCAGGGATACACCGAACTCCCGCTCCAGGTCCCGGATGGCCATGGATACCGAGGGCTGGGACACGTGCAGGGATTCCGCCGCCCGGGAAATGCTGCCCAGGCGACAGGTGGCTTCAAAATACCGCAGCTGCTGCAATTTCATCCGGCAAAACCTCCAAAATACAAGGATTTCTTTTATAATATAAAAATAATTGATAAAAATCAAGAAAAACTATATTTGACAATCCGGCGGTCTGCCCATACAATGAAAACGAAGAAAAAGGAGGTGCGGCCATGGAACTGACGTTCAAAATCGGGGAGCGGACCCAGACGGTGGACGTGCCGGAGAAGGACCTTTTGGGCGTTTTGGAGCCCAATGAGATCCAGACGGAGCTTACCGGCGAGGCTGCTGTCCGCCAGGCCCTGGCGGAGCCCATCGGCACGCCCCGGCTGCGGGACATCATCCATCCCGGCGAAAAGATCGCCATTGTTACCAGCGATATCACCCGGCCCATGCCCACCTGGACCGTCATGCCCGCCCTGCTGGACGAGCTGTACGATGCCGGCGCCGCGCCGGAGGATATTACCCTGGTGTTTGCCCTGGGCAGCCACCGGGGCCAGACGGAGGCGGAAAAGGCCCATCTGGCCGGAGCGCGGGCCTGGCGGGAGATCGCCTGCGTGGATCTGAACGTGGAGGACTGCGTCCATATCGGCACCACCTCCCGGGGTACCCCGGTGGACATTGACCGCCGGGTGGCGGAGGCGAACCGCCGCATCTGCCTGGGCAATATCGAATACCACTATTTCGCCGGCTATTCCGGCGGCGCCAAGGCCATCATGCCCGGCGTGTCCACCCGAATGGCCATTCAGGCCAACCACAGCCGCATGGTGGAGAGTGCCGCCTGTGCCGGACGCCTGGAGGGCAATCCCGTCCGGGAGGATATCGAAGAGGCCGCGGCCATGGTGGGGGTGGATTTCATTCTCAACGTGGTGCTGGATGCCCACAAGGAGATCATCCGCGCCGTGGCGGGGGATGTTACCGCCGCCCATCGGGCGGGCTGCGCGTTTTTGGATACTCTGTACCGCAAGGAGCTGCCCCGGCGGGCGGACATCGTGCTGGTGAGCCAGGGGGGCGCTCCCAAAGACCTGAACCTGTACCAGACCCAAAAGGCGCTGGACAATGCCAAGCACGCGGTGAAGCCCGGCGGCGTCATCGTGCTGGTGGGCTCCTGCAAGGAGGGACTGGGGGAGAAGACCTTTGAGGAGTGGATCACCTCCGCCCCCACCGCCCACTCCCTCATCGACCGCATCCAGCGGGAGTTCCGCCTGGGCGGCCACAAGGCCGCCGCCATCGCCATGGTGCTGGAAAACGCGGATATCTATCTGGTCAGCGACCTGCCGGACGAGCTGGTGCGGAAGCTGTTCATGATGCCGTACCACACGGTGGAGGAGGCCTACGCGGCCGCGTCGGCCAAGTGCGGTCCGGACGCCGCGGTGCTGGCCATGCCGTACGGCGGCTCCACCCTGCCCTGGACGGGAGACCTGGAAGCGTGAACATTGTCCGGCGCGCCGGACTGGAAGTATACATCATAAAAATGGAAAAGGAGACTGCAATTATGGATTACGCAAAGGAATCTCTGCGCCTGCACGCGGAATGGAAGGGAAAGCTGGAGGTCACGCCCCGGGCGCCTGTGGGCAGCAAGGAGGATCTGGCCTTGGCTTACACCCCCGGCGTTGCCCAGCCCTGCCTGGAGATCCAGAAGGATATTTCCAAGAGCTATGAGCTGACCCGCCGCTGGAACACCGTGGCCGTGGTCACCGACGGCACCGCCGTCCTGGGCCTGGGCGACATCGGCCCCGAGGCCGGCATGCCGGTCATGGAGGGCAAGTGCGTCCTGTTCAAGGCATTCGGTGATGTGGACGCCATCCCCCTGTGCGTCAAGAGCAAGGATGTGGATGACATCGTCAACACCGTGTACCTGCTGTCCGGCTCCTTCGGCGGCGTGAATCTGGAGGATATTGCCGCGCCCCGCTGCTTTGAGATCGAGCGGAAGCTGAAGGAAAAGTGCGACATTCCCATTTTCCATGATGACCAGCACGGCACCGCCATCATCACCCTGGCGGGCCTGACCAACGCGCTGAAGGTGGTGGGCAAGAAGTTGGAGGATGTGCGCATCGTCCTCAACGGCGCCGGTGCCGCCGCCATCTCCATCACCAAGCTGCTGCTGACCGCCGGCGCCAAGAATGTCACCCTGTGTGACCGCAAGGGCGCCATCTATGCCGGCCGCGAGGGTCTGAACTGGATCAAGGAGGAGATGGCCCAGGTCACCAATCTGGAGAAAAGGGCCGGTTCCCTGGCCGACATGCTGGTGGGGGCCGATGTGTTCATCGGTGTGTCCGCCCCCAATGCCGTGACCACCGACATGGTCAAGACCATGAACAAGGACGCCGTCATCTTTGCCTGCGCCAACCCCACCCCGGAGATCTTCCCTGAGGACGCCAAGGCCGGCGGCGCCGCTGTCTGCTCCACCGGACGCAGCGACTACCCCAACCAGATCAACAACGTTCTGGTGTTCCCCGGCGTGTTCCGGGGCGCCCTGGACGCCCGGGCCAGCGACATCAATGACGCCATGAAAATCGCCGCCGCCCATGCCATCGCCGGACTGATCTCCGATGAGGAGCTGAATGCGGACTACATCATTCCCGACGCCACCGATCCCCGCGTGAAGGACGCGGTGGCCAGTGCCGTGTGCAAGGCCGCCCATGATTCCGGCGTCGCCCGCGTTTGAGCTCCATTACGATACATGCAGCAAAAAAGGACCGCTCAGCGGTCCTTTTTTCGTGTTTTCGTCTATGCTTTTATTTGGAGCGGCAGCTGCCGTGGCACTCACCACAGGAGCCGCAGTCTCCATTGCAGTGGCCGCCGGACTTGTGGGAACGCCACAGGGAGCGGACAGCCAGGGCCACAACAACGGCCAACACTGCCAGAACGATCACGTTTCCCCAAATACCAGACATCGTGATGCCTCCTTTTTACTTCGCGGCCGCGGCGGCCACGGAGGTGAGGCTGTGGGTCTCATGCTCACCCTGATAGCCCTTGCGGAACAGCAGGTACAGGATACCGGCCAAAGCGGCAATGGCCACCACCGTCCACAGGCTGAACACCGCCTCGCCGGTGACAAGGCCGCCCAACTGATAGACGATCATGGACACCACATAGGCAAAGCCGCACATGTAGCCGATGGCCCCCAGGGTCCATTTTGTGTTGTTCATCTCCCGCTTGATGGCGCCCATGGCAGCGAAGCAGGGGGCGCACAGCAGGTTGAAGATCATGAAGCTGTAAGCTGTCACAGCGCCGAAGTCCGCACCGATGGCGGCGTAGATGGCGCTGGCATCCTCCAACAGGTCGGCATCGCCGGCGTAGTGATAGGCAATGCCGAAGAAGTTGACCACTTCTTCCTTGGCGATGAGACCGGTAAAGGTGGCAGTCGTGGCCTTCCAGGCCATGTCGCCCATCCAGCCCAAGGGATAGAAGATCCAGGCGACAGCGCTGCCAATGGCGGCCAGCAGGGAGTCGTTATTATCCTCCACAGCCTGAAACACGCCGTCCACAAAACCGTACCCCATCAGGAACCAGAGAATGATGGAGCTTAGCAGGATGACGGTACCGGCCCGCTTGATGAAGCTCCAGCCCCGCTCCCAGGTGGCCCGCAGGACGTTGCCGGCGGAGGGCAGGTGATAGGTGGGCAGCTCCATGACGAAGGGGGCGGGCTCCCCGGCGAAGGCTTGGAACTTCTTTAGCATGATGCCGGAGATGACCACGGCGGCAATGCCGATGAAGAAGGCGGAGGTGGCCACCCAGGGGGACTCGCCGAACACAGCGCCGGCAAACAGGCCAATGATGGGCATCTTGGCGCCGCAGGGGATGAAGCCGGTGGTCATGATGGTCAGCTTCCGGTCACGGTCCTGCTCAATGGTCCGGGATGCCATGATGCCGGGCACGCCGCAGCCGGTGGCCACCAGCATGGGAATGAAGCTCTTGCCAGACAGGCCGAAGCGGCGGAAGATCCGGTCCATAATGAAGGCCACGCGGGCCATGTAGCCCACGTCCTCTAAAATGGCCAGCAGGAAAAACAGCACCAGCATCTGAGGCACAAAGCCCAGCACCGCGCCCACACCGGCCACGATTCCGTCCATAATGAGGCCGTACAGCCAGCCGCTGACACCCAGGGAGGTCAGAATACCGTCAAAGAAGCCGGGGACCATCTCCCCGAACAGCACGTCGTTGGCCCAGTCGGTGCCGAAGGTGCCAATGCCCACACCGCCGTCGGCGGGGGAGGCGCCCATGGCGATGGAGTAGATGCAGAACATGACTACTGCGAAGATGGGCAGGGCCAGGATGCGGTTGGTGACGATCCGGTCGATCTTGTCGGAGACGGAGAGACTGCCCTTGGGAGCTTTCTTCTTTACCGCCTTGCTGACCACGCTGTTGATGTAGGCATAGCGCTGGTTGGTGATGATGCTCTCGGCGTCATCATCCAGCTCCTTTTCACAGTCGACGATGTGCGATTCCAGATGCTCCGCCAGAGCATTGCCCAGGTCCAGTTCCTTCAGGACCTTTTCATCCCGCTCAAAGAGCTTGATGGCGTACCAGCGGAGATACCCTTCGTCCACCTTGCCCTGAATGGATTCCTCAATGTGGGCCAGGGCGTGCTCCACGCTGCCGGTGAAGACGTGGGGCAGTTCCCCGGCCTTGTGGCCCTGGGCCAGGGCCACCGCCTTCTCGGCGGCCTCCAGGCCGCCTTCGCCCCTCAGGGCGCTCATCTCCACCACTTCGCAGCCCAAGGCCGCGCCCAGCTTGCCAAGGTCGATGGTGTCGCCATTTTTCCGCACCAGGTCGATCATGTTCACCGCCACCACCACCGGCAGGCCCAGCTCAATGAGCTGGGTGGTGAGGTACAGGTTCCGCTCGATGTTGGTGCCGTCCACAATGTTCAAAATGGTGTCGGGCTTTTCATTCACCAGAAAGCTCCGGGCCACCACTTCTTCCAAGGTGTAAGGGGACAGGGAGTAGATACCCGGCAGGTCCTGAATGATGATATTTTTGTGGCCTTTCAGCTTACCTTCCTTCTTTTCCACCGTGACGCCGGGCCAGTTGCCCACGTACTGGTTGGAGCCAGTCAGAGCATTGAACAGGGTGGTTTTTCCGCAGTTCGGATTGCCCGCCAGCGCGATCTTGAGTTCCATAGCGCTCTCCTTTCGAATGTTAGCTTCAACTAACCTGGATGCTGAACAAAAGCGGCCTCGCACCGCTCCTTTGCCGTTCTGCGGCAAATCTGTGAAATCATTTTTGCTGCGGCGGCCATTTCGTTTTGGCGGAATTCACTTCCGCCAAAACACTTCTGTCCACCGCGGTGACGCCTTTGCTGTGCAAAGGTGAGGGGGTATCGGATTTTTGGGCAAGGCCCAAAAATCCGTATATAGGGGGGACAACGTCCCACCTATACAATTTCGATCATCTCGGCATCTGCCTTGCGCACGCTCAGCTCGTAGCCGCGCACATTCAGCTCCATGGGATCACCCAGCGGCGCCACCTTGCGGACGAAGATTTCCACGCCCTTGGTGATACCCATGTCCATGATCCGGCGCTTCACCGGGCCCTCGCCGTGGAGTTTTACCACGACAGCGGTTTCACCCACCTTGACATCCTTCAGCGTTTTCATATTTGCTCTCCTCCTGCCTGAATTTTTCCTTCATACGAACACAACAGCATGCATGCCCCACCGCATGAAAGCCCTGCCCTTGTCTTGGGAACAGGGAGGTGTTTCAAATCATGATGCGGTTTGCCATGGTCCGGTCCAGGGCGATTCGGCTGTCTTTTACCTGCAGGATCAGATTGCCGGCGATCTCGTTCACCACAGTCACGTCACTGTCCACCACGAAGCCCAGCTCTGCCAGATGCTGGCGCACATCATCTTTGCCGGTGATCTTGCGAATGGTGACCGTCTCTCCCGTTTTGGCCATTGTCAGCGGCATCATACCATCGCTCCTTTTTGGTTAGCTTTAGCTAACTTTCTTGTGAAAAATTCGGGTTAGCGTATACTAACCTTTGAATCGGCTTTAGTTTAACACCACTAACTGCCGGTGTCAAGACCGGGTTTTGAAAAACTTGCAAATTTGGTTAGTTTGTGTTGACCTGCGAATGGATGCCTGCCTGTAAGGAGGGCGCATTTATGAACATTCACGAATCCACGAAGATTATCTGGAGCGTATACAGATGCTGCGCCTGAAAAAGGACACGGCCCGCTCCATGGACATCGGCTGGTTTTTCACCTTGATAGTCAGTTAAAACTAACCAAAGCTTACAGAAACTAAAGTACAGGAGGAGCTTATGGACCGTAGTTTTGAATTGCTGATGGTGGAGCAGTGTGCCCCCACGCTGGTAGGCATCAAGCCGGCCAGTCTTTTCCGGTACGGAAGCACTTTGGGTTGTCGCTCCTTGATTGCTTAACTGCGAAAACAGGCGGGGCTGTCAACGGCGGGCGCAGTTCGTTCCTCTTGACCGCCCGATGGCTCGGCTGGCTTTGCTATTTATCAGTCATCTAAAAAGAAAATTTCATCTACATAAAGCTTTAATAATCTTGCAATTTTTATTGCAAGTTCAAGACATTCTTACCGTGAGGTAAGTTGCAACCGACAGAATAAGCACAACTGCGACAATAGAGGATATTATTGTCCGTAAGAGTTTATTGGGCTCCCGATACTCTTCATCTCCAGCAACCATTTTCTGCTTCATAGCCATTTGAGAAAATGATTGAAGACATACCGCAAAGCACAAAATTAGAGAAGGCAAAGGGTTATGCTTCACATCATTCACAAGCGTTTGATAACAGTTAAATAGCGTCCATGCACTCAAAGTCAACAAAGCAGCTCTATAACCCCACTCCTCCGAACGAAGCTGAATGTTTCTATCCATCTCGTCCATTCTTTTCATAGTGTTACCTCCCCAATTAGTATGAAAGCGGCTCTTAGAATATTAAAATCTCTTTACATTTTTATGACACCATAAGACGGGTAAATGTCAAGAAGCTTTAACATTTTCGGAATAGTATGGGCTGCTGTCTATCAAATCCATGTGTGTTACTTTATGGCACATGAGCATTTTTCGCCGGCTTGGTTTTCGATGGCGCATATGCGCGTCGAATGCGCGGGGAGGGGGCGAAAGGGGGCGGCATGCAGGGCCTTCAGGCGGCGTTTTTTGTCAATCAGAAAAGTCGGAGAAAAAAACAAGAAATTTCTATGAAATTTTCCTATTTACAAATGGCGGATCCTTTGCGATGATAGACATCGCACGGTTTTCCGGAAGTTTCTGTGTAGAGTGGCAAATGCAACTAGATAATCTATATCTTGTGTGCTAAGATACATATAATGCAAAAGATATTGTGGTGAATGGGTATTTACGGAGGGGAATGACATGATCGTTATCAAGAGAAACGGCACGGAGGTCGATTTTGACATCACCAAGATCATCGCCGCCATTACAAAGGCCAATGAGAGCATTGAGGAGAGCGCCCGAATGACGCCCGTTCAGATCCAGCGGATCGCGGAGTCTGTGGACCTGGCCTGCCAAAAAATGAACCGCTCCCCCTCCGTGGAGGAGATCCAGGACCTGGTGGAATACCAGATCATGGCCCACGGTGCCTTCGAGGTGGCGAAGAACTATGTCACCTACCGCTACACCCGCTCCCTGGTCCGCAAAAGCAACACCACCGACGAAAAGATCTTGAGCCTCATCGAGTGCTGCAATGAGGAGGCCAAGCAGGAGAACTCCAATAAGAATCCTGTGGTGAACTCCACCCAGCGGGACTATATGGCCGGCGAGGTGTCCCGGGACATCAGCGAGCGGCTCCTGCTGCCTGCCGACATCGTGGAGGCCCACCGGGAGGGCATCATCCACTTCCATGACACGGATTACTATGCCCAGCATATGCATAACTGCGACCTGGTGAATTTAGAGGACATGCTGCAAAACGGCACTGTCATCACCGGCACCCTCATCGAGCGGCCCCACAGCTTCTCCACCGCCTGCAACATCGCCACCCAGATCATCGCCCAGGTGGCCTCCAACCAGTACGGCGGACAGTCCATCTCCCTGGCACATCTGGCGCCCTTTGTGGATGTGAGCCGGAAAAAGCTGCGGAAGGTGGTGGAGCAGGAGATGGCCGCCATCGGCACGGACCCCGGCGAGGAGAAGATCTCTGAACTGGTGGAGGCCCGCCTTCGGGACGAGGTCCGCCGGGGCGTGCAGACCATCCAGTACCAGGTGCTGACTCTGCTGACCACCAATGGACAGGCCCCCTTCGTCACGGTGTACATGTACCTGGGCGAGGCCAAGAACGACCAGGAGCGGAAGGACCTGGCCCTCATCATTGAGGAGACGCTGGAGCAGCGGTACGAGGGCGTAAAGAACGAGGACGGCGTGTGGATCACCCCTGCCTTCCCCAAGCTTATCTACGTGCTGGAGGAGGACAACATCCACGACGGCTCCCCCTATTACTATCTGACCCGGCTGGCGGCCAAGTGCACCGCCCGCCGGATGGTGCCCGACTACATCTCCGAAAAGAAGATGCTGGAGCTGAAGGGCGACGTGTACACCTGCATGGGCTGCCGCTCCTTCCTGACGCCGGACCGCTTCACCGACGCCGGCATCGGCAACATCGCCAACGCCGGCAACTACGAGCCGGGAAAGCACAAATACTACGGCCGCTTCAACCAGGGCGTGGTCACCATCAACCTACCGGATGTGGCCCTCAGCTCCGGCGGCAACCTGGAAAAGTTCTGGCGTATTTTTGAGGAGCGCCTGGAGCTGTGCCACCGGGCCCTGCGCTGCCGTCACGAACGGCTGCTGGGCACCGTCTCCGACGTGGCCCCCATCCTGTGGCAGTACGGCGCTCTGGCCCGCCTGAAAAAGGGTGAGACCATTGATAAGCTGTTGTACAACGGCTACTCTACCATCTCCCTGGGCTATGCGGGCTTGTACGAGTGCGTGAAATACATGACCGGTAAGAGCCACACCGACCCTACCGCCACCCCCTTCGCCCTGAGCGTCATGCAGAAGATGAACGACAAGTGCGCCCAGTGGAAGAAGGCGGAAAACATTGACTACTCCCTTTACGGCACACCTCTGGAGTCCACCACCTACAAGTTCGCCAAGTGCCTCCAGCGCCGCTTCGGCGTCATCGAGGGCATCACGGACAAGGGCTATATCACCAACAGCTATCACGTCCATGTGTCTGAGAACATCAACGCCTTCGACAAGCTGAAATTCGAGGCCCAGTTCCAGCACCTGTCCCCCGGCGGCGCTATCAGCTACGTGGAGGTGCCGGACATGCAGAACAACCTGGAAGCGGTCCTGCAGGTGATGAAGTTCATCTACGACAATATCATTTACGCCGAACTGAACACCAAAAGCGACTATTGCCAGGTCTGCGGCTGGGATGGCGAGATCCAGATCGTGGAGGAGAACGGCAAGCTGGTCTGGCGGTGCCCCAAGTGCGGCAACACGGACCAGGACAAGATGAACGTGGCCCGCCGCACCTGCGGCTATATCGGCACCCAATTCTGGAACCAGGGCCGTACCCAGGAGATCCGGGACCGGGTCCTGCACCTGTAAGCCGTTTGAAAAGGGGGCGGGCAAAGCCCGTCCCCTTTTATTTCACGTCCAGTTCCAAAATGCCGCTGACTTCATTGCTTTCGCAGTTATACCAGAAATAGCCTTCGTGGAGGCCGTTCCCGTCCTCAAAGGCATAATAGAGCAGCATGGAGGCGCTGTCTTTTCCCCATTGCAGGAATTGGTATTCCATCTGGGGCGGTTCCAGCCTTTTGGGGGCCAGGCCCTGCTGGCGCAGCCAGTCGTAGAGGTTCACGACAGCGTTCAGGTTCCGCCCTGTATTCCGCTCCAGGTCCCGGAGGACCAGCCAGGTCCCCTCCGTACCCCGAACCGAAACCACGTACTTTCTGCTGTCCGGTGCCCACCACAGGCCCTCATAGCTGCTGTCTCCATAGCTGATGTAGCCGGTGCCGCGCCCCGATGCCCCGCTGAACTCCTCAATGGTCTGGACAGTATCCTCCAAGGTAAAATGCAGAGGCCAGAAGTCCCACTTCTTGTCGTACACCCGGATGACGATTTCTCCATCCGGCGAGGGCTTTGTGTCCAGCAGAAACAGCACCCCGCTCCGCCACAGGAGGGTTCCGCCGGCTAGCAGCGCCAGGGCCAGACAGGCACACAGCAGCCCGGCGTACTTTTTTCGCAGTCCACCGACCTTGCGGGCGATTTCCTCTTTGGAGTATTCCAGCAGGCTTTTCGTGCTGTCCTCCGGCAGGGCTTCTGCCCGTTCTCCCTGGATCAGCTCGGAAACGGAAACATCCAGCGCCTCCGCCAGCGGTTCCAACAAGGCAATGTCCGGCGCGTTCAGGCCCCGCTCCCATTTGGAGACTGCCCGGTCTGTGATATGGAGCTTTTGGGCAAGCTCCTTTTGTGTCATATTCTTTTCCTTGCGCAACTTCTTGATAAAAGCCCCGGTTTTCAAAATATCCAAGCCGTTATCCCCCTTTTGCTTTTCATGATACCACCTGTCCCGCAAAAAATCACCAAACTGCTGGTTGATTTCCTGCTTTGCGGAGACTGATCGGAGATGTTTTCATGTACTATGGAGAGATCAAAAACTGCGATATCGCCAATGGCGAGGGCGTGCGGGTGACGCTGTTCGTCTCCGGCTGCACCAACCACTGCAAAAACTGCTTCCAGCCCCAGACCTGGGAATTCACCTACGGCCAGCCTTTTACGGAGGAGACGGAGGACACGCTTCTCACCATGCTCTCCCCGTCCTATATCAACGGGCTGACGCTGCTGGGAGGCGAGCCCTTTGAGCCTGCCAATCAGCGGGCGCTGCTGCCGTTTGTAAAACGGGTGCGGCGGGCGCTGCCGAAAAAGAACATCTGGGCTTACACCGGCTTTACTTACGAGGACCTGCTGACCGATGGCAGCCATCCCCGGTGTGAGGTGACGGACGAGCTGCTGTCCCTGCTGGATGTACTGGTGGACGGCCGCTTTGTGGAGGCGCTGAAGGACATTTCCCTGCGGTTCCGGGGCAGCAGCAACCAGCGGCTCATCGATTTGAACGCCACCCGTGAGACGGGGGAGGTGCGCTTGCTGCCGGAGGGAAAGCGGTAAGATCGAATATGGATAAAGGACACCCCGGCCGCTGTGGGGCCGGGGTGTCCTTTTCTTATATAAACTGTGTGAATCTATGAAAAAAGCCGGATTTATCATGAACGATCTCTTTCATGAAGGTCTGCTGGAGGGAAAGACAGCCGCTTGACAGGGGGCACATGTGTCCCCGGCGTTTTGATAAAATACGGCGCCGCACTTTGTGGGATGTGCTGCCCTGCGGCTTTCGAGGGTCTGCTTACAGAATGTCCTTGCAGTTGGTCATAGCTTCCAGCACCTGATAGCGATCCATGTTGAACGCCTTGGTCATCTGAAGGGCCTCTTCCATGTCCAGGTCCACGATGCGGCCGTCCTGCGTGGCAACGATGCGGTTGCCCCGGCTTTCGGCCAGGACCTTCACAGCCTCATAGCCCATGCGGCTGGCGGTCTCCCGGTCCCGGGCGGAGGGAGAGCCGCCCCGCTGGATGTGGCCCAGCACCGTGACACGGGGATCAATGCCCACTTCGTCGTGGATGCGCTTTGCAATATCCATGGCGCTGGCGACGCCCTCGGCCACCACGATCATGTAATGGGTGGTGCCGGCCAGGCGGGCACGGCGGATCTTTTCCACGATGTCCCGGTCAAAGTCCAGCTCCCGCTCCGGAATGAGGACGGCGGTGGCGCCTACGGCGATGCCCACATACAAAGCCAGATAGCCGGCGTGACGGCCCATGACCTCCACCACAGAGCAGCGCTCATGGGACTGCATGGTGTCCCGCAGTTTATCGATGCACTCCACGGCGGTGTTGCAGGCGGTGTCAAAGCCGATGGTGTAATGGGAGCAGCCGATGTCGTTGTCGATGGTGGCGGGCACACCCACCACCTGCAGAGAGTGGCCGGACTCTGCCGCCTGGCGGCTGAGAGCCAGGGCGCCCCGGAAGGTGCCGTCGCCGCCGATGGCCACGATACCGTCCAGACCCAGCAGCTTGCAGGTGGCCAGCGCCTTGGCCCGGCCGGAGGGATCCATAAATTCCTCGCTGCGGGCGGTATACAGCATGGTGCCGCCTTTATTGATGATGTGGCTGACGCTGGAAGCGTTCATGTGGATGAAATCGCTGTTGATAAGGCCGTTCCAGCCTCTGCGGATGCCGATGCAGTCGATGCCGCGGCCCACCGCGGACCGCACCACCGCGCGAACGGCGGCGTTCATGCCGGGCGCGTCGCCGCCGCTGGTCAGAACACCGATGCGCTTGATCTGATTTTCCATGATGTACCTCCATCCTTCTACTGGTCCCCCCGTTGAAAAAACCGCCTGCGCAAAGCTGCCAAGCCGCAAGGGTGGTATGGGGAGCTGTTCGGTTAACCGATTACTTTCGACTATACAATTCGGGGCGCGGAATGTCAAGGAGCTTCTTTAAGAAAGAGAAAACTTGTCGAAAACGATTAACTTCGGCTGAAACAGGTGTTCAAAATCACAAAAACGACAAATCAGCCAACATATCAACAAAAAACAACAAAAGAGAACACAAAATCAAAAAACAAATAAACAATCAGCGGTGAAACTGAAAAAAATATGAAAAAGAACAGATATTCTGTTGAAAAATGTCCAAAGTTGTTGTAATATTTGTATGTCCACATAAATTGGAAAATAAAATGGACAACACAGAGACCGCCGGCTGGCTGCCGCAAAACAGCGGCGTGCTTGGCGGTATAGGACGCGGGAGGAGAGTTTCCGCGCCACATTTATAGTAAAGGAGATACGGATATGGTACGCATGGACAATGACATGCCCTTCCTGCTGCAGTATGAAAACGTGGCGTGGTATGACGGAGGCAAGGTCCGCATCCTGGACCGCCGGGTCTATCCCACGGAGGTGCGCTTTGTGGAGTGCACGGATTACCGGGAGGTGGCCCAGGCCATCACCGACATGGTGACCCAGAGCGCCGGTCCTTACACCGCTGTGGGCATGGGCATGGCCTTGGCCGCCTGGCAGGTGCGGGACAAGGTGGAGGCGGAGCAGGTGGCCTTTTTGAAGCAGGCCTCCTATGACCTGTCCCACGCCCGGCCCACCACTGCCAATCGCTACGGCCAGATCACCAACCGCTGCGTGGATGTGGCGGCCCAGGCCCTGGCGGAGGGGAGAGACCCCATCAGCGCCATCGTGGAAAATACGGTGGAGTCCCTGAACCGCCGGTACAGCACCATGCAGATCGTGGGCGACCGGCTGGCAGAGCTTATCCCCAACAACGGCACCATTTTGACCCAGTGCTTCGGCGAGACCATCATCGGCACCGTTATGCGTGCCGCCCGCAAGCAGAACAAGGACTTCCGGGTATTCTGCGCGGAGACCCGGCCCTATCTCCAGGGCGCCCGGCTGACCTCCAGCTGCTTTGCCCAGATGGGCTTTGACACCACGGTCATCACCGACAACATGGTGGCCTACTCCATGGAGCGGGAGCACATCGACGTGTTCACCTCCGCGGCGGACTCCATCGCCCGGGACGGCCACATCGCCAACAAGATCGGCACCTTCCAGATTGCTATCCTGGCCAAGTACTTTGGCGTGCCCTACTATGTCACCGGCATCCCCGACCGCGATAAGAAGAGCAAGGACGACATCGTCATCGAGATGCGGGACCCCGGCCAGGTCCTCTCCTACCGGGGCATCCCCAACACCGTGCCCCAGGTGAAGGCCATCTACCCCTCCTTCGATGTGGTGCCGCCCCACCTGATCTCCGGCGTGGTCACAGACAAGGGCGTGTATGTGCCCTATGTGCTGGACCAGTACTTTGACACGGAAGCCAAAGTGTTCTATTGAGATTTTCCCCGCTGCAAAATGATAGGAGGAACGGAATATGTTGATGCAGGAAGAGAGAGAACTGGTCGTTGAATACGGCAAGAAAATGAGCGCCGCCCGGCTGAGCACCGGCACCAGCGGCAATATCAGCATTTATAACGCGGAAAAGGGCCTCATGGCCATCAGCCCCTCCGGCATGGATTATTTTTCCACTCAGCCCGAGGATGTGGTCATCACCGACCTGGAGGCCAACATCGTGGACGGTGCCCGCAAGCCCTCCAGCGAATGGGGCCTGCACACCACGTTTTATAAGCATAAGCCCGAGGCCCGGGCAGTGGTCCACACCCACTCCATGTATTGCACCACCTTTGCCGTTCTGGGCCAGCCCATCCGGGCCGTTCACTATGTCATCGGCGATACCGGCGTGGCCACAGTGCCCTGCGCACCCTATTATCCCTTCGGCACGCTGGAGCTGGCGGAGGCTGCCATTAAGGTCTGCGGCGAAAGCAATGCCGTGCTGCTGGGCAACCATGGCCTGGTGACCTGCGGCAAGGACATCAAGGGTGCTTACGGTCTGGCCTGTAATATGGAGTATATCGCGGAGCTCCAATACCGGGCCATGTGCATCGGCAAGCCCAACATCCTCTCCGACGAGGAGATGGCGGATGTTATGGAGCGTTTCAAGAGCTACGGCCAGCCGGGCGCCAAGAAGACCGGCTATTGATCGGCACCTGCAAGACAGTATTTGAAAATGCCCGAAGAAGCGTAGACTTCTTCGGGCATTTTTCTGTTTTGGTGTCACGTGAACAAGCAGCTCCCGATTTGTCGGAATGCTGCAAGACCCTTTGGAAGTAGAAGGGCGCACGATACTCCCCTGTGGGAAGCACCGTGCGTCCTGAACCGCTTCATCCGTCCCTGCCGGCGAGCTTGAAAATCAGACATAAACAGATCCTCCGTATGGTCCGGGCTATACGGAGGATCAATTGTTTCAGGCCTGGGGATGTCTGCGCCAGGTGAGCATCCGGACGATGGAGGTGACCATGGAGGCGCCCACGGCGATGGCCGCGGCAGTGGAGGCGGTCTGCAGCCCCACCTGGGAAAACATGGGGAAATTTTTATCCAGCAGGTAGTCCATGGTGTAGTACAGTCCGCCGCCGGGCACCAGGGGAATGATGCCGATGACCAGGAAGATGGTGGCGGGGGCCTTCAGTAGCCGGGCCAGCAGCTCCGCCAGGGCGGACACCACGATGGTGGCAACAAAGCACCGCACCGCGTCGGAGCCCAAAGGCTCCGCCAGCAGGTACACACCCCAGGAAACGGCACCGATGGCGCTGCACAGGAAAATGAACAGAGGCTTGCGCACCTGAAAAATAAAACAGAAGCTGATGCAGCCCAGGAAGGCGTACAGGCAAGGCAAAAACCGCATATCAGATCACCCCCAGAAACAGCCGCGCCATACCCACGGGAATGGCGATGCCCAGCGCCAGCGCCATGGAGATGATGAGTACCTCGGCGAATTTGGTCAGCGCCGTCAGAAAGTCGCCGGCCAGCACATCCCGGATCACATTGGTGATGGCAATGCCGGGCACCAGCAGCATGATGGCGCCGATGACGATCTTGTCCATATGCACCGGCACACCCAGATGGACCAGCACCAGCGGCGGCAGCACCATGGCCATGCTGGCGCAGACGTAGGTGAAGAAAATATTGGTGTTCATCCGGCTCAGGGAGCTGGAGGCCGCCTTGACGGCCACACCGCAGGCGAAGGCGAAGAAGGCGTCCAGAGGAACACCGCCCCAGAACAGCGTGAAAAACACCGCCACAAAGCCGTGGGCTAGGTAACTGCTCCACTGGGGATAGCCGGGGACTGCGGCGACAGCCCGGAGCTGCGCCAGCGCCTGGTCGGGCGGCGGTGTCTCCCGGCAGACCTGACGGCACAGGCTGTTCAGCCGCTCCAGCTTGTCCAGGTTGATGAAGGAGGAGCGGATGCGGATGGCTTTGGTATAGTTATGGCCACCGTCCAGAATATTTAAAATGACGCTGGAGGGGATGGCGAACACCTCCGTGTCCGTGTAGCCGTAAGCGGCCATGAGGCGGTCAATGGACTCCTCCACCCGGTAGATCTCAGCGCCGTTTTGTATGAGCTGCCGGCCGGTCTCACAGCAAAAATTTAAAAATTGTTCCGTGTTCTCTGTCTTCATGGCAGATACGCTCCTGCTCTTGCTGCCGCACTGGGCGGCGTGTTACGCCGATTATTATACTGTGCCATGCAAAAAAGTCAATTCATTTTTATAAACATGAAAAAAGAGAGTGCCGGTATGAGAGAAGATGCCGGCGCTTTTGCGCCGGCACCGGACAAATAGGGGAGATTTTACAGCAGGGTGTCCAGAGCCTGCTTGAAATCGGCGATCACATCCTCGGGGTCCTCCAGGCCAATGCTGATGCGCACCAGACCCTCAGAGATGTTGGAGGCGGCCAGCTCCTGGGGGGTATAGGTGGAGTGGGTCATGGAGGCCGCGTGCTCCACAAGGGTCTCGGCGCCGCCCAGGGACACGGCGATGGTGCACAGCTCCAGCTTGTTCAAAGCGGCGGCGGTGGCGGCGCGGTCGGCCTTCAGCTCAATGGAGACCATGCCGCCGAAATCCTTCATCTGCTTTTTGGCGATGTCGTGGCCGGGGAAGTCCTCAAAACCGGGATAGTAGACCTTGTCCACGGCGGGATGGCTGCGGAAGAACTCCGCCACCTTCCGGGCGTTGGCGCAGTGGCGGTCCATGCGGATGTCCAGGGTCTTCAGGCCACGGGCGATCAGAAATGCGTCAAAGGGACTCATGACGGCGCCGGTCATGTCCTTCAGGCCGGTGGAGCGGCAGGTTTCAATGAAGTTCCGGGTGCCCACGATGAAGCCGGCGATCACGTCGCTGTGGCCGTTGATGTACTTGGTGGCGCTGTGGACCACAATGTCGGCGCCCAATTCCAGGGGCCGCTGCAGGTAGGGAGAGCAGAAAGTGTTGTCCGTCACCACCTGGATGGCGGGGTTATAGGCGTGGGCGGCCTCGGCCACGGCCTGAATGTCCACCAGCTTCAAGGTAGGGTTGCAGGGGGTCTCAAAATAGACCACCTTCGTCTTGGGGGTCAAGGCCTTTTTCACATTCTCCGGGTCGGACATATCCACCAGGGTGACTTTCACTCCGAACTTAGTCAGACCGTGGGTCAGCAGAGTGAAGGTGCAGCCATACAGGGTCTCGTCAGCCACGATCTCATCACCGGCTTCCACCAGGCTCCAAAGGGTGGCGGACACGGCACCCATGCCGGAGGCGGTGGCAAGAGCGGCCTCGCCGCCCTCCAGAGCCGCCAGTTTCTCCTCTACCTGGAGCAGGGAGGGGTTGGACAGGCGGGTGTAAATGTAGCCGCCCTCCTGGCCGGCGAAACGGGCGCCGCCCTGCTCCACCGTGTCAAAGGCGAAAGTGGAGGTCTGGTAAATGGGGGTGGAGAGGGCACCGGCGCTGTTTTTCTCCTTGCCGGCGTGGATCTGGCGGGTGGCGAAACCCGCGCCTTGTAAATGCTTCATGGGGAAGATCCTTCTTTCTGTTGAAATAATATATCGAAAACACTGATAGTGAATTATAACAATATGTTATATAAAAACAGCGGGCAGAGTCAACCCACCATTCTGCTTCTAAAGGAACTGATAAAATGCAGACGTACCAGGCGCGTATATCTGTGCAGTTTGCTGCATGTATGCGCTGCCTTTTATCAGAAATATGGACTGGCAGAATGCCTGAAAGCGAAGCAGAAGGAGGCCCACGGCTATGCCGCGGGCCTCCTTGCCTTATACCATTTTGCGGGCGATGAGCACATCCATGCAGTGTTGGTGGGGGATGCCGCTGCTGTCGCAGTCGAAGATCCGTTCCTCCAGCTGCTCCACCTTCCAGTCGGCATAGCAGGAGAGCAGCTCTCCCGAGGACCAGAAATCCTCCTGCTCCTCCCAGTCCGGCGGCACCGGCAAAAAGGGCTTGTCCACGAACACGTTCAGCACGTGGATGCCGCCCACGGCGGTGTGGGCCTTGTAGCCCTCCAGCACCCGGCGGCGCTCCCCGCGGGGGATGTACTGGAGGACGCCGCTGGAGAAGACGATGTCGAAATCGCTCTCCGGCTGGTAGTTCAGCAGGTCTGCCTGGAAGAAATCCACCTCCGTCCGGTGAAGTTCCGCCAGCTGCCGGCCTTTTTCAATACCGCTGGTGGTCACATCAAAGGCGGAGACGGTATAGCCGTTCCGGGCGAAGAACACCGCCGCCTGTCCCTCGCCGCAGCCCACGTCCAGCAGCCGCAGGGGCCGCACCGGCGGCATGAGCCGCAGCACCTCGTAGCAGCCGCTCCAGACATCATTGCCCCAGTAATAGGCCGGGTCCCGGTATTTGCTCTCGTACTGGGAGGTACGGAGCTTTTCCGACTGGTAGCCCAGCAGGGCGTCGATCCTGACGGAAAAGGCCGCCAGGTGGGGCAGCAGCTCAATATCCGGATAAGACTGACAGTTTTCCCATTTGGAAACGGACTGGGGCGAAACGCCCAGCTGTCCCGCCAGCTGCTCCTGGGTCAGCCCCCGGGCTTTCCGCAGGCGCAGCAGATTCTGTGCAAAATCGTGGTTCATATGGTTCCCTCCCACCAGCAGTATACCGTATTTTGCCACCGGAAAACATCACTTTTTCCGGGAGTTTTTCCACCGCCCCAACCGGGTGTTGCAAAAGCGCGTCCGCTCCGGGCAACAGCCCGGGGCGGACGCGCTTAAAAAGAGAACGAACGGTCAGTCCTCGGCCATCTTGCGGTACTTGGCGTACCGGGCCTTCACGTCGGCGATCTCCTTGGTGTACAGGGCCTCGGCCTTCTCGGGGAAGTTGTTCTTCAAGGAGGCGAAGCGGTTCTCACCCATGAGGAAGTCCATGAGCTTGCCGGTGTCCGGCTCGGGAGAATCCAGCTGGAAGGGGTTCTTGCCCTCGGCGGTGCGGCGGGGATCATAGCGGTACAGGTGCCAGTAGCCGCACTCCACAGCCTTCTTCATCTCGTCCTGGGAGCAGCCCATGCCAGCCTTGATGTGCTGTTCCAGGCAGGGGCAGTAGCAGATGACGATGGCGGGGCCGGGATAGGCCTCAGCCTCCCGCAGGGCTTTCAGGGTCTGCGCCTGGTCATAGCCCATGGCCACCTGGGCCACGTACACATAGCCGTAGCTCATGAGAATGGCGCCCAGGTCCTTCTTGGCCACCTGCTTGCCGCCGGCGGCGAACTTGGCCGTGGCGGAGGTAGGAGTGGCCTTGGAGGACTGTCCGCCGGTGTTGGAGTAGACCTCGGTGTCCAGGACCAGCAGGTTCACGTCCCGGTTCTGGGCACAGACATGGTCAATACCGCCGAAGCCGATGTCGTAGGCCCAGCCGTCGCCGCCGATGGCCCAGATGGACTTCTTGGCGAGGTATTCCTTGTTCTCCAGGATGTACTTCACGTCCTCGGTCTGCTCAGCGGCCTCCAGGGCGGCGATCAGGGCGTCGGACACGGCCCGGGACTTCTCACCGTCGTTCCAGTTGTTCTGGTAATCATCGATGGCCAAAACGGCAATGCCGGCTTCCTTGATGCTCTCCAGACGGATGAGCAGCTCCTTGCGGATGGCGTCCTGAGCGTGGAAGAAGCCGTAGGCAAACTCGGCGTTGTCCTCGAACAGGGAGTGCTCCCAAGCGGGTCCGCGGCCCTGGCTGTCCTTGCAGTAGGGCAGGATGGGCGCACCGCCGGAGATGGCGGAGGAACAGCCAGCGGCGTTGCCGGCGTACATGCGGTCGCCCACCATCTGGCTCAGCAGCTTGATGTACGTGGTCTCGGCGCAGCCGGCGCAGGCGGCGGAGAACTGGAAGTAGGGCTTTGCAAACTGCATGTTCTTGACGGTCTTGCTGTTGATGACGTCCTTCTTCAGGTACTTGTCGTTCATGGCGACCTTGTCGAAGTTCTCCTGCTCGGGCTTCATCTCCTCGAAGGGGGTCATGACCAGGGCGTCGGCCATCTTTTCGTTCTGGTTGGCGGGGCAGGCGGTCAGGCACACGCCGCAGCCCAGGCAGTCATAGGGGGAGATCTGCATCCGGAAGGAGTAGGCGGGGACGTCCTTGCCCAGACCCTTGGCGGGCACGGTGACGAAGGCGGCGGGCACCTGGGCCTTTTCCTCCTCGGTCAGCAGCACGGGACGGATGGCGGCGTGGGGGCAGCACATGGCGCAGCGGTTGCACTGGATACAGCTCTCGGCGTTCCACTTGGGCACCTTGATGGCGACACCCCGCTTGGAGAAGGCGGAGGTGCCGTTTTCCCAGGTGCCGTCCAGCACGCCGTGCTTCTTGAACACGGAGATGGGCAGCTTGTCGCCCTGCTGGTGGTCCATGGGGATGACGATCTCCTTGACAAAGTCGGAGGCACCCTGAGGCACGGCCACGGGGGTATCCTGGGCGTCAGCCCAGGAGGCGGGGATCTCCACCTTCACAGCGGCGCTGATACCGGCATCCACAGCGGCGTTGTTCTTGTCCACGATGGCCTGACCGGCCTTCTTGAAGTAAGAGTTGTAGTTGTTCTTCTTCATGTCCTCCACGGCCATATTCAGGGGGATGACCTTGGTCAGAGCGAAGAAAGCAGCCTGAAGGATATTATTGGTGCGGTTGGCGCCTAGTCCCACGGAAACGGCGATCTTGGCGGCGTCGATGATGTAGAAATTGGCGTGCTTCCGGGCCAGGTCCCGCTTCATCTTGCCGGTGAGGCGGTCCTCCAGCTCCTCCACGCTCCAGGGGCAGTTCAAAAGGAAGGTGCCGCCCTCTTTCAGGTCCTCGGTGGTGTCGTACTTGGCCACATAGGTGGGGGCGTGGACCGCCACGAAATCGGCGGAGGACACCAGGTAGGTGGAGCGGATGGGCTGGTCGCCGAAGCGCAGGTGGCTCTGGGTCAGGCCGCCGGACTTCATGGAGTCATAGGAGAAATACGCCTGGGCGTACTTGTTGGCCACCAGGCCGATGGTGGAAATGGCGTTCTTGTTGGCGCCCACGGTGCCGTCGCCGCCAAGGCCCCAGATCTTGCAGGAGACCTCGCCGGGATGGTTGAACTCCACTTCCTTGTAATCCAGGGAGGTGTGGGTCACGTCGTCGTTGATGCCGATGGTGAAGTTGTTCTTGGGATTTTCCAGCTTCAGATTGTCATAAACGGCAATGAGCTGGCCGGGGGTGGTGTCCTTGGAGCTAAGGCCGTAGCGGCCGCCCACCACGCGGATGTCGCCACGGCCGGCCTGGTTCAGGGCGGTGACCACATCCAGGTACACAGGCTCGCCCACGGAGCCGGGCTCCTTGGAACGGTCCAGTACGGCGATGCGCTTGCAGGTGGCGGGGATGGCGGCGGCAAAGTGCTTCACGGAGAAGGGACGGTACAGGTGGATCTGCACCAGACCTACCTTGCGGCCCTGGGCGTTCAGGTAGTCCACGGTCTCCTTCACGGCCTCGGAGGCAGAGCACATGACTACGATGACTTCCTCCGCGTCAGGAGCGCCGTAGTAGTTGAACAGCTGATAGTCCCGGCCGGTGAGCTTGTTGATCTCGTCCATATAGTGCTGGACGGTGTCGGGCAGGTCGGCGACCTTGACGTTGGCGCCTTCCTTGCACTGGAAATAGATATCGGGGTTGACGTTGTTGCCCCGGTTGGTGGGATGCTCGGGGTTCAGGGAGTGGCGGCGGAAGTCCTTCAGGGCCTCCTGGTCGATGAGGCCCCGCAGGTCCTCGTAGTCCAGGGCCTCGATGCGCTGCATCTCGTGGGAGGTGCGGAAGCCATCAAAGCAGTGCATGAAGGCGTATTTGGCGCCAATAGCGGACAGGTGGGCCACGGCGCCCAGATCCATGGCCTCCTGGGGGCAGGAGGACATCAGCATGGCGTAGCCGGTGGTGCGGCAGGTCATGAAGTCGGTGTGGTCGCCGAAAATGGAGTGATGGTTGCTGGTCACCACCCGGGAGGCCACATGCATGACGCTGGGGAGGAACTGACCGCCCATGGCGTACATGGCGGGGATCATCAGCATCAATCCCTGGGAGGAGGTGAAGGTGGTGGTCAGCGCGCCGGCCTGCAAGGAGCCGTGGCAGGTGCCCGCGGCACCGGCCTCAGACTGCATCTGGATCACATCCACGGTGGAGCCGAACAGGTTTTTTCTGCCCTTCGCGGACCACTCGTCCACCTTTTCCGCCATAGGGGAAGAGGGGGTGATGGGGTAGATGGCGGCAACTTCCGTAAAGGCGTAAGCCACGTGAGCAGCAGCCGTATTCCCGTCCATGACAACGATTTTCTTGCTCATGTTTCATTTCCTTTCTGAAATCATAGTTCAGCCGGCGCCGCGGCTGGCAAGGAGAGAGGAAGCACGTGATGACTGGGGTTTTCCATTATACGGAATGAAATTCCACATAAATGTGATAAAAATATTCACAAGCTACCAGTCTTGTGGTATACTCATCATAGACTGTCCCCTGTTATTTGTCAAGTATTTGTCAAGCAACTTTGAAAAATGAGCATTTTGCACGAAAGGAAGAGAAAATTATGGCGAAAGAGCAAGTATCCAGTATTCTCCGTGCCTTGCAGATCCTGGAGTGTTTTATGGATAGAGAGACCGAATGGACACTGAAGGAGCTGGTGGACCACCTGGACCTGCCCACCACCACGGTGTACCGTCAGGTGTCCACGCTGGCGGACCGCCAGTATCTGGTGCAGGACCCCGTCCGTAAGAGCTATCGAGTGGGACCACGGCTGATGCTGCTGGCCAGCGCCATTCTGGGCCAGTCGGACCTGCGCCGGGTGGCGCGCCCGGAGCTGGAGCATCTCAGCGACACGGTGCAGGAGACCATTAATCTCAGCGTGCTGCTGGAGCACGATATCTTTTATTTGGATAAGGTGGAGACCCACCGCTCCATTGTCTGCAATACCCAGATCGGCGGCCGGGCGCCGGCCTATGCCACCAGCAGCGGCAAGGTCATGCTGGCGGGACAGAAGGCGGAGTACATCGATGACTACTGCGATTGGATGCGCCGGAAGGCGAAGTCCTTGACGGAAAACACCATCACGGACCCGGAACAGCTGCGGGGCGAGCTGGTCCAGGCCCGGCTGAAAGGCTACGCCATGGACAATGGCGAGATCGAGGCGGGACTTATCTGCGTGGCGGCGCCCATTTATGATATGAACCGGAAGATCCTGGCGGCGGTCAGCATTTCCGGTCCCGATTACCGGATGAAGGAAGACGAGACACTTATGATCCGGGAGGTCTGCCAGACAGCGGAAAATATCTCCCGGCTGATGGGCTTCCGAAATTGAAAAATACCTGCGGATGGCAGGGATGAACATGGAGACAAGGAGAAACGTATGGAACAGAACGCATACCTGAACTCCGTCTTTGGCCTGAAGGGAAAGACGGCCCTGGTCACCGGCGCCGGCGGCGGCATCGGACTGGCCATCAGTGAAGGCCTGGCCAATGCCGGAGCGGAAGTGGCGCTGTGCAACCGCACGGTATCCAAATGCCAGCCCTTGGCGGACCGCATCAATGCTGCCGGCGGCCGGGCCACGGTCCATCATTTGGACATCACCCGCTTGGACAGCATCCACGCCTGCGTGGATGAAGTGGTAAAGACCTACGGCAAGATCGATGTGCTGTTCAATGTCGCGGGGATCAATAAGCGGGAGGGACTTCTGGACGTTGAGGAGTCCACCTATGACCGCATTATGGATACGAATCTGAAAGGCCTGTTTTTCATGAGCCAGGCAGTGGCCAGGGAGATGTACAAGCGGAAGCGCGGAAGCATCGTGAACATCGGCTCCCATAACGACGAGGGGATGCTGGGCGGCTGCTCCGTCTATGGCGCGGCCAAAAGCGGCGTGGTGGCCCTGACCCGGGCCATGGCGGTGGAATTTGCCCAGTACGGCATCCGGGCAAACGCCATCAGTCCCGGACACATTCTGACAGAGCTGACTCAGGTGACCTGGGACCATCCAACCCGGGCACCCTGGCTGCGGGAGCGCATCGCCATGAAGCGCCCCGGTATGCCGGAGGAGCTGGTGGGCATGGCGATCCTGCTGGCGTCTGACGCGTCGTCCTATATGACCGGACAGGCGTACCATATCGACGGCGGCTGCCTGTGCGGCGGCGCACCCTGGGAATACGATACAAACTATTAAACGCGGAAATACAGGAAAGCGGGTGACCATTCGGCCACCCGCTTTCCTGTATGATATAGAGAAAGGAGAGGGAAAATGTTTGGATCACAAGCGTTCCTGCTTGTTGCATTCATCATACAAGCAGAAAAAGCGAAAGTCAACAGTGAGAAGCCAAACTTCACAATTTATTTACAATCCCGGGGAAATTCGCAATTTTGTTCACAAATCATTCAAAAAATATCACCGATCTGCACATTGACAGGATGGGTGGAACGTGTTAATATTTAGCATGCTAACTTTTAGTACCCTAAAACAAAAAGGAGGTAAGCGCGTATGGTTTGCGGTGACGCGCTGGGACCGGCGCTGGGCCGGGCGGCCCATCTGGCCCGGGCCAGCATGGATGCCCGCATGTCTCAATATGAGATCACGCCGGCCCAGAATCATGTGCTGATGTATCTCTGCCACCATGGCAGGCAGGCACCTCAATGTGACGTGACGGCGCATCTGCGGGTAAAGCCCTCCACCGCCAACGGCATTTTGGACCGCATGGTGGATAAGGGGCTGGTGGAGCGGACGGTCAGCGGCAGCGACGCCCGCCGCCGGCTCATCACCATCACGGAAAAGGGGATCGCCCGTCAGGAGCAGTCCTGCCAAAGCTTTCAGGTGGTGGAGTCTGTCATCAGCCGGGGCCTGACCGAGGAGGAGTTGGAGACTTTCCGAACTCTGCTGGACCGGATCACGCAAAATCTTGAGGAGGACCAAATGGTATGCTGAAAAAACTGTGGCCTTACGCAAGGCAGTACCGGATGTGGATATTGGCAGGCGTCGTATGCAGTGCCGCCGAAGCGGTTTTCGAGCTGCTGATCCCGCTGGTCATGAGCGATATCGTGGATGTGGGCATCGCCTCCGGCGACCAGTCCTATATTCTGAGGAAGGGGGCGCTTATGGTCTTCATGGCCATCATCTCCCTGGCCTTCGGCCTTGGGGCCGCTTCCTTTTCCGCCATAGCGGGGCAGGGCTTCGGCGCAAACCTCCGCACCGCGGAGTATGACCATATCCAGGAATTCGCGTTTTCCAACATTGAGAAATTTTCCACGGCGTCTTTGGTGACCCGCCTGACCAACGATGTCAACAGTATGCAGATGACGCTGATGATGGGCATGCGCCTTTTGGTGCGGGCACCGGTGATGCTGGTCTCCGCCCTGATCTTGTCCATCCGCATCAGCATCCAGCTGAGCAACGTGTTCCTGGTGGCATTGCCGCTGCTGGCGGCAGCGGTGGCCCTGATCCTCTCCAAGGCCAGCCCCCTGTTCCGCTCCCTTCAGGAGCGGACAGACGCGCTGAACCTGGTGGTCCAGGAGAATCTGACGGACATTCGGGTGGTAAAATCCTTTGTCCGGGAGGACCACGAACGGGAGAAATTCGCAAAACGCAATCACGGATTGAAGGAGACTTCTCAAAAAGCCTACGGCATGGTGGTCATCAACATGCCCATCATGATGCTCATCGTCTACGGCACCATCATCGCCGTCATGTGGTTCGGCGGCAAAATGGTCTACGCCGGCACGCTGGAGACCGGCAAGCTCATGACGTATTTCACCTATATCACCCAGATCATGATGTCGCTGATGATGGTCTCCATGATGTTCATGATGATGAGCCGCTCCGTGGCCTGCGCAAAGCGTATCGTGGAGGTGCTGAACGAGGTCCCCGCCATTACCGATGGGTCTGCCGACCGGGAGGCCCAGGTGGCCGACGGCAGCATTGACTTCGATCATGTTTCCTTCAAATACAGCGCGGAGAGCCCGGAGTGGATCCTGCGGGATGTGGACATCCACATTGCCTCCGGCCAGACGGTAGGCATCTTGGGCGGCACCGGCAGCGCCAAGACCACTCTGGTGTCCCTGATCCCCCGCCTGTATGAGGCGGACGAGGGCATCGTGTCCGTGGGCGGCCGTCCAGTGAAGGATTACTGCCTGGAGCATCTGCGGGAGGAGGTCTCCGTGGTGCTGCAAAAGAACACCTTGTTTTCCGGGACCATTCGGGAAAATCTCCTGTGGGGCGACGCCGACGCCACGGAGGAGCAGCTCTGGGCCGCCTGCCGGGCTGCCTGCGCCGATGAGTTCCTGGAGCGGATGCCAGATGGCTTGGATACCGACCTGGGGCAGGGAGGCGTCAACGTCTCCGGCGGGCAAAAGCAGAGGCTGTGTATTGCCCGGGCTATTTTGAAGCAGCCCAAGGTGCTCATTCTGGACGATTCCACCAGCGCCGTGGACACCGCCACAGACGCAAAGATCCGCGCGGCTTTCGCCAATGAGCTGAAGGATACCACCAAAATCATTATCGCCCAGCGGGTAACGTCTGTCTGTGACGCGGATCTGATCCTGGTGATGGACGGCGGCCGGGTGGTGGCCCAGGGCAACCACCGGCAGCTGATGGACAGCTGTGATATTTATCGGGAAGTGTATGAGTCCCAGCAGGAAGGAGTGAGCATCGGTGGCTGAGAATAAAACCGTTCGTTCCGGCATGCACGGCCCCGGCCGCGGTCCCCGGGGAGGCTTCCAAAAGCCCAAGGACCTGCGGGGCACCCTGCGCAAGCTGATGCGTTATCTGGGACGATATAAGGCGCTGCTGATCCTGGTGGCGGGGTTGATCGTCATCAGCGCGGCCTGCAGCGTGGGCGGTTCTTACCTGCTTAAACCCCTCATCAACAATTATATCCTTCCCGGTGATTTCCCGGGCCTTGCCAAAATGCTGTGCGTCATGGCGGCGGTCTATGTGACCGGTGCCGCCTGCTCCTATAGCTATGCCCGCATCATGGTCCATGTGTCCCAAAACACCGTGGCCAAGCTCCGGGAGGACCTGTTCGACAAGATGCAGCGGCTGCCGCTGCGGTATTTCGACACCCATACCCACGGCGAACTGATGAGCCGCTATACCAATGACATTGACACGGTATCCGAAGCCTTGAACAACAGCTTTGCAAGCCTCATCTCCTGCTCCTTGACGTTCCTGGGCGTTATTTCCATGATGATCGTGCTGAATCCCCTCCTGTCAGCCATCACCTTTTTGATGCTGGCGGTCATGCTGCTGGTGGTGAAGACGGTGGGCAGCCGCAGCCGTCGCTACTTTGCCGCCCAGCAAAAGGCCATCGGCGAGGTGAATGGCTATATCGAGGAGATGATCGAGGGGCAGAAGGTCATCAAGGTCTTCAATCATGAGGAAGCCGCCAAGGCGGGCTTCCGCCAGCGAAACGAGGCCTACCGCAAGGCCGGCACCCTGGCCCAGAGCTACAGCGGCATGATGATGCCCGCCATGGGCAACCTCAGCCATATCAACTATGCCATCACCTGCTGCGTGGGCGGCCTGCTGGCTATCCGCAGTGGTGATCTGGGCGGTCTGGCGGCGTTTTTGCAGTATACCCGGCAGGTCAGCCAGCCGATCACCCAGATCTCCCAGCAGGTGAATACCATTCTCTCCGCCGTGGCCGGCGCCGAGCGCATTTTTGAGGTCATGGAGGAGGAACCGGAACCCAACGAGGGGAAGGTGACGCTGGTGCGGGTCACGGAGGACCGCTCCGGCCAGCTGAAAGAGGCGGACTTTGACACCGGCGCCTGGGCCTGGAAAAAGCCCGGCGGGCAGCTGGTGCCTGTTCGGGGAGACGTGCGCTTCGACCATGTGGTGTTCGGCTATGACCCGCGCAAGACCGTGCTCCACGACATCTCCCTCTTTGCGAAGCCCGGCCAGAAGATCGCCTTCGTGGGCTCCACCGGCGCCGGCAAAACCACCATCACCAACCTCATCAACCGTTTTTACGAGATCCAGTCCGGCACCATCACCTATGATGGCATCGACGTGCGGGATATTGAAAAGGATTCCCTGCGCCGCTCCCTGGGCGTGGTACTGCAGGATACCCACCTGTTCACCGGCACCGTGGCGGACAACATCCGCTACGGTCGGCTGGAGGCCACGGACGAGGAAGTGGAGGCGGCGGCCCGGCTGGCGGGGGCTGATGCGTTCATCCGCCATCTGCCCCACGGCTACCAGACGGTGCTCTCCGGCGACGGCGGCAACCTCAGCCAGGGCGAGCGGCAGCTTTTGAATATTGCCCGGGCAGCCTGTGCCAATCCGCCGGTGCTCATTCTGGACGAGGCCACCAGCTCCATCGATACCCGCACGGAGAGGATCATCGAAAAGGGCATGGACCGGCTTATGGTGGGACGCACGGTGTTCGTGATCGCCCACCGGCTCTCCACTGTCCGCAATGCCAAGGCCATCATGGTCCTGGAGCAGGGAGAGATCATCGAGCGGGGCGACCATGAGGACCTCATTGCCCAGCGGGGAAGGTATTATCAACTTTATACAGGCCAGATGGAACTGGACTGAACGAAGCAGCGCCCCCGGGCCCGTGTCCGGGGGCGCTGCTTGCGGCCTTCAAAGGTGATGAATCCGTGCTTGCAGACCGTTTCCTATGATAAATATAATATTTTACACCAATTTTTCAAAGTAGAAGAACGTCTCGTCCTCTCCGTTTTTCCGCATGCAGGAAGAGAGCATTTTGTAGGACGCCTGGTTCTCCTTGAAGCACTTGGCCACCACTCTGGAAAGATGGACCTTGTACAGCGCCCAGTCTGCCACGGCGGCAAAGGCCTCCGTGCCGTAGCCCTCCCCAGCGTAGGCCCTGTCGATGCGGCAGCCCAGCTCCGCACCGCCCCGGCAGTCAAAGCGGTACAGCACCGCCTCACCGATGAGCGTTCCGTCCAGCCGGACGGCGAAGTTCACCGCCAGGCGGTTTTCAAAGTCCCGCCGGGCCACCTCGAAAAAGCTCCGCTCCTCCACAGGCCCTTCCAGACCGGCCACATCGTCATAGCCCCACCAGCGGTTGCGGTCCCCGTCCAGCACCAGGGCGTTGTAGGCGGGGATATCCGCCTCCGTCAGGGCGGAGAGGGTCAGCCGCTCCGTCTTCAGTTCCGGAATGGCGTTGACATGGGACAGCAGCTCGTTCTGAGGCTCAAAGCGGTACTTGGGTGCCAGCTTGGCGGGACCGTATTGCAGCTTGGAAGTCCGCAGGCCCTTGTCCGCCGCGTCGTCCTCCCGGTTCAGCCACTGGCAGTCGCCGCCGAAGGCGTCGGCAAAGGCCTGCACCAGGGTGGGATACACACCGGTATAGGAATACAAGGCCTTTTCAATGTGGATGATGAGGGTGCCGCCGCACCGCTCCGCCAGGGAGAGAGCAATGAGCTTGTCCCCGTCAAACATGCCACCGGCCACAAACCAGTTCTTGTCCACCATCCGGAGCATCTTCTTAGCCAGCTCCAGCTCGTCCCGGGCCTTGGCGTTGTTTCCCTTGGGGAACTCCGCCTCATAGTCCCGCCAGAAGGCGTCGATGGTGTCCCGGTCCTCCGCTGTCAGAGGGCGGAAAGCGGCCTCCGGCCACTTGGAGCGGAACTTGTTGATGTGGTTGCGCTGGCCGGAATACCGGCGTCCGGAAAAGAACTGCAGGTCCTCCCGGTAATACACATAATCCCGCCAGGTCCGCACATCGCTGACTTGCACATACGGATAACGGGACAGCAGCCGGGCCGCTTTGCATTCCGGCACCACAGAGATCACCGGGGAGATGCCCTGCTCCAGACAATAGGCCTCGATCTCCGTCAGGGCCTGGTCCTCGTCGCCCTCCGGGCCGGGCACTGGATAGTCAAACACCACCTGCCCGCCGATGTTGTTGCGCACCACCAGACAGCCTGCCGTCTCCGTCCAGGAGGGGTGGAGCGTGTTCCGCCACATGAGCTTCGTGCCCACGGAATACTCGCAAAGGCCGTAATCGCAGTCCTTGTAATAGCGCCGCAGCTTTGGTCCGTCCTGTTTTGTCACTGATTTGAACTGTAACATAGTTCCCTTCCTTGTTCTTCTTCGTGAAATAAATGTCTTTTGCAAACAGACAAATTTCCATCTGTTCCCTTGACAGGAGCAGAAAAATAGCGTATGGTATATGAGTGATTTGAATAGGGGGTATTCAAAATTTTACTGTGAGAGAGGGATATTATGAGTAATGAGAGAGGCTCCTGGGGCAGCAACATCGGCTTTTTGCTGGCTGCCATCGGCTCCGCCGTGGGACTTGGCAACATTTGGGGATTTCCCTACAAAATGGGCAAGTCCGGCGGCTTCACCTTTTTGTTGGCCTATCTGCTGCTGGCCGTTTTCGTGGGCTTCAGCATCATGATGGCGGAGCTGGCCATGGGACGCAGGACCGGCAAGGGCACCATCGGCACATACCACATCCTGTCCAGCCGCTTCAAGTGGGTGGGCTGGCTGGCGGTGTTCGCCCCCTTCGTCATCATGAGCTTTTACTCCGTTCTGGGCGGCTACTGCATTGAGTACATGTCTTTGAATCTCAGCAACCTGGCCTTCGCCGGGGCGGAGGTGAAAACAGGCTCCGACCTGTTCGGCTCCATGCTGACCAATCCCTTCGGCTGCGTCATGTTCACACTGCTGTTCATGATCATCTGCTACCTCATCAACCGGGGCGGCATCTCCGGCGGCATCGAGAAATTCAACAATGTGGGCATGCCGGCCCTGTTCGTCATGCTGGTCATCATCATTATCCGCTCCTTGACGCTGCCGGGCGCCGTGGAGGGGCTGAAATTCATGTTCGTCCCCGGCTACGCCGTGGAGGCCGGCTTCATTGAGGAAGCGCCCAGCATCGGCTCCGTCATGGCCACCGCCGGCGGCCAGATGTTCTTCTCCCTGTCCCTGGCCATGGGCGTTATGATCACGTACGGCTCCTATCTGGACAAAAAGGAAAACCTGGTGAAAAACTCTGCCGTCATCGTGGTGGCGGATACCATCGTGGCGCTGATGGCGGGTCTCGCCGTCATTCCCGCCGCCGTGGCCACCTACGGCCCCAGCGCCGCCCTTAGCGGTCCCAAGCTGCTGTTCATCACTTTGCAGGATGTGTTCCAGTCCATGGGTGCCGTGGGGCCCCTGTTCGGCGTCATTTTCTACCTGCTGGTGCTGGTGGCGGCCATTTCCTCTGCCATTTCCCTCATCGAGGTGGTGGTCACGTTCTTCCTGGACCGGGCCGCCGCCAAGGGCAAGTCCGGCAACCGGCCCCGGGTGGTGCTGCTGGTGTGCCTGGCCATTATGGTGGAGGCCACTATCGTGGCCGTGGACGGCCTGGGCGAAAACGTTCTGAACATTTGGGTGCCCTTCCAGAAGACCCTGGGCGTAGTGGGCAGCTTCAACGACTGCTGGCTGGACTTCATGGACTGCCTGTCCGAAGGCCTTGCCATGCCTTTGGGCGCCCTGCTGATGAGCATCATGGTGGGCTGGGAGATCGGCGCCAAAACCGTTCTGGAGGAGATCCACAAGGGCAACTCCGCCAAATGGGTGGACACGTTCCTGACCTTCTGCCTCATGTTCGTGGTGCCCCTGGCCATGGCCTTCATCCTGGGCGGCCAGATCGGTGACTATTTCACCACAGATCCTGAGACCCAGGGCCAGACGGTCTATTATATCGGCTACGGCATCGGCGCTCTCATTGTGGCGGCAGCCTGGATCGCGGCCTTTACCTCTCCCAAGCGGAAAGAGCGGTCCCGTTGATAGTATACCGCGAAAAATCGATCATCGCCATTGTTTTCGCAACAGGAAGCAAAGTCCGTGGACTTTGCTTCCTGTTTTTCTCCCACTCCGGCGGTCATTTTCCCGCAAGCAGGCTGTTTCGCGAAAGCCGATACTTACTATATCAAATTCCCAGAAAATTGCAAGGAATTTCCTTGACAAACCACCTCTTTGCCTGCTTTACTAAATAAAACGCCATTTCGCCCGCGAAGGAGGCTTTTTATGACCGAGCTTGAAAATATGCTGTCCGGCCGCCTGTACCTGGCGGAGGACGAGGACCTTTCCGCCGCCCGCCTGCGGGCCCAGACCCTGTGCCGCCGCTATAACGACACCTTCCCCGGGCAGTTGGAGGAGCGGCGGGATATTCTGCGCCAGCTGCTGGGCGCCGTGGGGGAGGCGTGCTGTATCGAGCCCACCTTCCGCTGCGACTACGGCACGCAGATCACCATCGGCGACTTTTTTTATGCCAATTATGACTGCATCTTTCTGGATGTGGCACCCATCGTCATCGGCAGTCATGTGCTGCTGGGTCCCCGGGTGTGCCTGTACACCGCCGGTCACCCCACCGTACCGGAGGTCCGGGACACCGGTCTGGAGTTCGGCCGCCCCATCACCATCGGAGACAGCGTCTGGCTGGGCGGAAACACCGTGGTATGCCCCGGCGTGCGCATCGGCAGCGGCAGTGTCATCGCGGCCGGGTCTGTGGTGACCCGGGAT
>JAETPK010000015.1 GCA_021771265.1 Oscillospiraceae bacterium | reverse complement strand
TTGTGCACTGAGGGCAGGGGGGAGCGATGTTAGAAAGTGGAACACATAGATAGGCAGGCGGAGCTTCAGGAGACGCGGACAAAGATAGAGCTGGAGGCGGGCCTACGGGGGCTGCTGCGGGAAAAACCGCTGGAGCAGATCCGGGTGCGGGAGCTGGCAGACCGGTGCGGCATCCGCCGGCAGTCGTTTTATTATCATTTCAGCGACATATACGAGCTTCTGAACTGGTCCGCCCAGCGGGAGCAGGAGCTGCTGCCCCAGCGGCAGGCGGGATTTTTGACCTGGCAGCAGGTGGTGCTGGATCTGCTGGCGTACACAGCGGAAAACCGGCCGTATTATCAAACGCTCCTGCGGGTCCTGGGGCGGAAACGGCTGTGGGAGGTCCTGGGGGCGGCGTTCCAGAATATGCAGGACAATATCGCCGCTCATTGCCGCCAAAAAATGCCGGAGGGCCTGCCGGGTGCAGTGGGCGAGGCCCTGGAAAGACAGCGGAAAAGCGGCGCGAAGATGGCGCGGATCGTCATGGAGGCCTGGATCAATGATACGATCGACACCACGCCGCAGGAGGTGATCCAGGAGATCGAAAGCATCGCCGAAGGCATGACGACCGGTGCAATGTTGAGGTCGCTGCTGTTGGAGCGGGAAGCGTAACAACCAAATGCAAAAAACAGACAGGGGAAGCCCTGTCTGTTTTTATTTTTTGACAATTTCTGCATAAGTGTCAAAAAACATTGCATTTTTGCCAAAAGTGTCCGTTTTTCGACAGGAAGTCTTTGCCTATAATCATTGCAACAGGAGTGAGTATATCGTGGAAAAATTGCACTATTCCATCGTGCTGAAAAGCATGATCGGCCCCCGGTTCGGCAGCTTGCTGCTCCAGATCCATGAAAACGCGGTGACCGGGACGCTGGAGCTGCTGGGCCACCGGAACCGCTTCAGCGGGACGGCGTTCCAGCCGGGAAAGTACCTGATCTCCGGCAGTCTGAGCACCAGCGTGGAAAAAATGGAATACGACGCCGTGCTATATACCGAGGAGGACCGCCTCAGCGGCGGCTTTGTCACGGCCAGCGGCTGCTGGGAGGTGGAGGGCTTCCTACGGGAGAAAAATCCCCTGTCCCGGGCAAAGCGGGCGGAGTAAAAAAGGAAATAACTTGAAAAAGTACACACAACTTGTCATGCAAAGATAACAAAGGAGGCGCCCGTTGCGAAAGCACACCATCAACCGCCCGGACCGGGAGACCATGACCCGGCTGCTGGCGGAGCATCAAATGGACCCGGCGGGCACGGTGCTGCGCCTTTCCTGGCTGGCGGGCCTCTCCCGGGAGGAGATCGCCGGACTGACCTGGGCGCAGGTGTCGTTTCAGGACGCCCAGCTGGACCTGCCGGACAGGTCCGTGCCCATGGAGGAGGAGCTGGCCTCCTATCTCCGGCGGCTGCGGGAAGAGGGGAGCGGCGGAGCCTGGGTGCTTTTTTCGGAGCGGACCGCCGGCCCCATGCAGCCAGAATCCATCTCCCGGCTGGCCCGGCAGGCGCTGGACGCCGCCGGGCAGAAGCAGGTCCGGCTGATGGACCTGCGCCATGACTGGGTCCTCCGCCAGCTGGAGCGTTGGGACTGGGCCACGGTGGCCCGCGTCAGCGGCGTGGAGGTCCCCGCCCTCCAGGCCCGGTACGGCCCGCTGGTGGCGGCACATCCGCCGGAGGCGCGGCCCCGGCGGGAGAGCGCCGGCCAGGTGGACGAATTCAAGCTGTGGAAGGTGCTCCAGGCGGAGCGGAGCACGCCGGCGGGCCTGGCCCTGTGGCTGACCTGGCAGATGGGCCTTTCCGCCCGGGAGATCGTGGATCTCACCTGGGACCGGGTGTCCCTGGAGGAGGGGACCATCCGCCTGGCGGACCGGACGGTGCCCGTGACCAATACCGTGGGCCGCATTCTGGAGGAAGCCCGGGCGGCGCGGCTGCCGGGGGATGACCCTCACGTGCTGCTGACGGCCCAGGCCCGCAGCCCCTTGGACCTGCCCCGCCTGTCCCGGCTGACCCGGGCCGCCCTCATCCGGGGCGGACTAGAGGACGTGCAGCTGCGGCAGCTGCGGAAGAACGAGCGCCGGGAGGGGGAGGAAGCCCTGCTGCTGGGACAGGTCATGGAAGACGGCTGCATTTCCCGGGGAACGGTGTGCCGTCTGCTGGGGGTCTCCAAAACCGCCGCCCACGCCCGGCTGAACCGCCTGCTGGAGCAGAAGAAGCTGGTGCGCATCGGCACCAAGTATTACCTGCCGGGCACCGTGGTGCCGCCGGAGGAGCACAGTACCGTCATTCGGGAGTATCTGACCCGGGAGGGCTTTGCCTACCGCAAGGACATCGCCCAGCTGCTGCACATCGACAGCCGCCAGTGCGCCCCCATTTTGCAGCGCCTGGTGGCGGAGGGGGAGTTGGAGCAGCGCCGGCAGAAATATTACCTGCATGCCAGCTCAGAGTGACAGCGTTTCCGTCAGGGGGACGCTGCCGCTCTTTTTTTGCCCCGGCGTGGGCCTGGTTATCCCTGCATGACAAAACGCAAAAACGAAAACTTTCCACCGTTTCATTTCGATTAAAACGGGCTAAAAACCGTTTACATGAGAATTTTTTCTTGGTATATTGCAGATGCGGTGAACGGCGGAGGACCTCCGCTGTCTCCGGGACGCTTCCGGGGTTGGCTAGCCCTCGGCAGGATCTCTGAGCCGGCGGAAACGCCGACGGACGCCGCGAATATTTTAAAGGAGGAAAAAGATCCCATGAAGAAGTTCCTTTCTCTGGTTCTGGCTCTGGTTATGACCATGTCCCTGGTCACTATCAGCGCCGGCGCCAAGGACTTCACGGACGGCAGCAAGATCACTTATGACGAAGCCGTCGCCGTGATCTCCGAGCTGGACATCGTTGACGGCTATTCCGCCGGCGATTTCCGTCCCACCAACACCCTGACCCGTGGCGCGGCCGCCAAGATCATCTGCAACATGATCCTGGGCCCCACCACCGCGGACGCTCTGTCTGCGACTTCCGCACCTTTCTCTGATGTTCCCGCCAACAGCACCTTTGCCGGCTACATCACCTACTGCGCCAAGGAAGGCATCATCAACGGCTACGCCGATGGCACCTTCCGTCCCGCCGGCACCCTGAACGGCTATGCCTTCATGAAGATGCTGCTGGGCGCTCTGGGCTATGATTCCGACGAGGAAGGCTTCACTGGCCCCAACTGGTCCATCAACGTTGCCAAGCTGGCCATCGGCATCGACTTGGACGACGGTCTGACCGAGGCCTTCAACGGCTCCAAGGCTGTCACCCGTGAAGAGGCCTGCCTGTATGCCCTGAACACCCTGCAGGCCACCATGGTGGAGTATGACTCCAAGACCACCGTCACCGTCAACGGCGCGCAGGTCGTCGTGGGCGGCAACGACGCCAAGGACATGAAGAACACTTCCAGCAAGCAGTACATCAAGGACGACGACTACATGCAGTTCGCCGAGAAGTACTTCCCCAACCTGAAGCTGAACGACGCTGGCGATGACAACTTCGGCCGTCCCTGCAACCAGTGGAAGATCAAGAACGACGAGATCGGCAAGTATGCCAAGACTCCCGACGCCACCTACACTGAGGAAGTGAAAGGCAAGACTGTCCGCGCCGACCTGGGCGATGATTACGACTTTGAGCAGGTCAACAAGCAGGACGCTTACTATGTGGACGGCGTTCTGACCAAGCTGCCCACCAAGAACAACAGTGAGTTCGCCGTGGCCAAGAACAACGACGACGCCAAGATCGGCGGCAACGGCGTTCTGACCGAGGCCTATATCATCGAGGGCGAGGATGCTGATGACACTGTCCGCATCGTCTCCATCAACACCTATCTGGCTCAGGTCTCCGGCGACTATGACGACGATGACGAGGAGCTGGACATCGAGTGGGCTGACGACACCACCCTGGGCGACAATGTTGATTCCAGCAAGGTCGACATGACCTTGTCCAGCGACGACTTTGACAACCTGGACGCCTATGAGGACGAGGACTATGTCCTGGTCACCGTGGCGGACAACGAGGTCAAGTCCATCGCCAAGGCTGAGAAGGTCACCGCCGCTGTCACCAGCTATGAGGACGGCGAGAACGTTACCGCCGGCGGTACCACCTATGATTACAGCAAGACCTACAACGAGGGCAACGGCTTCGACGGCGATTACAGCGTCAAGGAAGACTATGACCTGTATCTGGATTCCTATGGCTACGTCATCTTCGCCGACGGCGTTGAGGACGACGGCAAGTATGTCTACATCGACGACTTCTATGCCGCTTCCAACTCCAGCAAGGCTACCGTCCGCGCCAACGCTTACTTCCTGGACGGCACCAACGAGGAGATCACCATCGACAAGGTGGGCGGCACCTCCGTCAAGGGCCAGGATGATGCTGAGGAACTGAACAAGGAGTATGCCACCGGCGCTTGGTTCAGCTACACTGTCACCAACGACAAGTACAAGCTGACCGAGAAGGCTGAGGGTGAAAAGATCGATGCCAGCAGCACCGTGACCGATAAGGACACCGTTGCTATCAAGAACGGCACCAAGACTCTGGCCCGCGGCACTAGCTCCACCGTCTTCGTGGTGGTGGATGAGGATGACGATGTCTCCGTGTACACCGGCATCAAGAAGGTTCCCGAGATCACCACGAAGAGCACCTCCGGCGACAACGCTTACATCGCCGTGGTGTTCGAGAAGAACAGCAGCAGCTACGCCAAGTATGTGTTCATCGACCTGGGCGATGCCGGTACCGCCAAGGGCGGCGACAAGAGCGGCGATGTGATCTTCCTGTACAAGGACAAGTATGACCGCCGCGGCACCGACGCCGACGAGAACGTGTACTACAGCTACAAGGCCGTTCTGAACGGCGAGGTCACCAAGGTCAAGTTCGACGAGGACAACGGCACTCTGGGCATTGGCCTGTTCACCGAGGTCGAGTACGACGACAACGGCTATGTGACCAAGTTCACCACCGTCACCGAGAAGAGCTATCCCGCTGACGATGCCGACACCGAGGATTGGACCGCTCAGACCACCATCTCCGACGGTACGATCAAGCAGAAGAATGGCGTTGTCTCCATCGAGGACTGCGACTATTATCTGGCCGACGGCGCCAAGATCATGGCCGTGGACGACGGCGACATGAAGACCGTCTCCGCCAAGAAGCTGGCCTCCGATTACGAGGCTGAGGCAGTCTACGGCGTCATGAACAGCAACGGTGAGTTCACCTATCTGTTCGTGGTCACCGACAAGGCCTGATCTTCACACTGTGAAGCGTCAGCCCTGTAGGGACTGAACTGGCAAGGCCCCGCACCTTTCGGTGCGGGGCCTTGTTCCGTCTCCGGAGAAACTTTCTCTTGACGGCAGGGAAAAAAAGCGGTTTCATAGACTTACATCGACTGTGAGGGCCGGAGCCAGTCTCCGGCTGTGACGGAGGGACTATGGCCTATTATGTGTATATGCTCCGCTGCGGGGACGGCTCCCTGTACACCGGCAGCACCAGCCAGGTGTCCCGGCGGGTGGCGGTCCATCAAAGCGGAAAGGGCGCCAAATACACCCGCAGCCGCCTGCCGGTGGAGCTGGTGTATCAGGAGACGCTGCCGGACCGCTCCGCCGCCCTGCGGCGGGAGGCAGCCATCAAAAAACTGACCAGGGGGCAGAAACTGGCCCTGCTGGCGGAAAAGGAGAGCATGCAGGTGGAGATGCGCGGAAAAGACCGCCGCTGAAAAAAGAAGGACGCCCAGCGGCGTCCTTTTTTAACTGCTGCGCAACATAAATTTTGGCTTCAGCCATGGCCCGAGGACGGACCACGCGGCGCAAAAAATAGCTTGCAGCCATTTTTATGCAGCTGTTTCCCGCAGGTGGATGGTGCAGGCGGTCAGGTCATAAAAGGGGTTGGACATGGTGGGCTTCAGCCCCTCCACCACGCCGGTCTGCACCAGAACGGAAGTGGATTTGAAGCACACCGGAAGAATGGGGGACTGCTGGCGCAGGTGGGCGCACAGGGCTTTCAGGGCGGCGCCCCGGTCCGAGGCGGCGGCACAGCTGGCCAGCAGCTGGTCCGTTTGGGCGCTGGACCAGCCGCCGTAGTTCAGGGCGCCGCCGGTGCCCAGAAGGGCGGACAGGTCCCAGTCGGCGGTGAGCTTCACCTCGCCGTAATACAGGTCGAAGTCTCCGGCGGCCAGGGCGGCGGTGTACTCCTCCCACGGCAGGGCCCGGACCTGGATGTCCAGGTCAAAGGCGGACAGGCTCTGGGCAATCTGCTCCGCGGCGGAGACCTTGAAGCTGTTCTCACTGTTCACCAGCAGCGTGGCGGTCCGGGCAGTGCCGGCGGCATAGCCCGCCTCCGCCATGGCGGCGGCAAAGGCGTCATAGGAATAGGTCTCCTCCAGCTCCGACGGATACAGGGGGGAGACAGGGGAAATGGGAAACTGGGCGGCGGCGCCGTGGCCGGAGAGGTAGGCGCTGACCACGGAGCCGCGGTTGACGCCAAGGCTCAGGGCGGACCGCAGGGCGGCGCTGTCAAAGGGGGCCTTTTGCGTGTTGAAGCCCACGTACTGCAAAATGGTGGTGTCCGCGTCCTGAAAGCTGATGCTGCCGGTGACGCTGACAGGCGCCGTGCCCGTCAGGTCGGCGGTGATAAGCTGGATGTCGTGGGAGGTGAACTGGTAGAGCATGGCGTCCCGGTCCCCGGCGGCGGAGAGGCCGATGGTCTCCACCGGGACGCTGCCGGACTGCCACCAGCTTGGGTTGGCGGTGAGGTGGGGGCCGTCCTCGGCGGAGTAGACGTAGGGGCCGGTGCCGGTGGGGATGGCGTCGGATTCCGTGCCGGCCTTGACGATGGGAATGTCCAGCAGGGCGGCAAGGCCGGTGCCGGGCCCGGTGAGGACCACGGTGACGCTCCCCGCCCCGGCGGTGATGGAGGCCACGTTTTTCAGCCGCTCTCCGTACCGGGCGGAGGCGCTGGCCCGCCGCAGGGTCTGGGCCACATCGTCCGCCGTCAGGGGGGAGCCGTCGGAAAAGATGACGCCGGCGCGGAGGGTGAACACATACGTGTATGTCTCCGGGTCGTAGGTGTAGCCGGCGCAGAGGACCTGCTGGGGCTCCAGCTGTTCATCCAGCTGGAACAGCCCCTCGTACAGCAGGGAGCCCACCACCTGCTGCATCCCGTCGGCGCAGGTGACCGGGTCCATGGTCTGGCCGGGCAGATAGGGCAGGGTGAAATCGGCGGGCAGGATAATAGCCTCCTGCTGGGGCTCCGCCGGCTCCTGGGAGACCAGTAGCTGACCGCTGTCCGGTTCCTCCGGGTCCTCGGACCAGCAGCCGGTCAGCAGCAGCGGCGCCAGACACAGGGCGCACAGGCTCTTTAAAAAGCGGTGTTTCATAGGATACCTCCCGGCAGACTGTCAGGTGAGGGTGATCATGGCGCACTGGACGCCCCGGGCCTCGCCCATTTTCCGGTGGGACCAGAACAGGTCCGGCCGGCAGGCGGTGCACAGGCCGCACAGGCCGATGCGCTCCGGCAGGACGCCGGCCTTCACCAGCCACTGGCGGTTGAGGCCCGCCAGGTCCACGTGCCACTTGGCGCCCCGCCGCGCCAGATAGGGTGCGGCGGCTTCGCCCAGGGCGGCGGTCATGGCGGCGGGCACGTCGCAGTCCGTTTCAAAGCAGCACTGGCCGATGCAGGGGCCCACGGCGGCCAGCAGATCGCCGGGGCGGGAGCCATAGGCCCGCTCCAGCTCCCACACGGTCTTTTCCACGATGCCGCCGGCGCAGCCCCGCCAGCCGGCGTGGATGGCGCCGATGGCCGAGCGGACGGGGTCGTACAGCAAAATGATGCCACAGTCGGCGGAGAAGACCGCCAGGGGCAGGTCCCGTTCGTTGGTGATGAGGGCGTCAGCGGTGTAGTCCCGCTCCGACCACAGGCCCTTGCCGGCATCAGCGGCGGTACAGCGGCGGACGGTGGTCTCATGGACCTGCTTGGCCAGGACCACCCGATGGTGGTCCGCGCCGATGGCGCCGCAGAAGCGGCGGAAATTTTCCCGCAGGTTTTCCGGGCTGTCAGCGCAGCCGGTCCGCAGGTTCAAAGAATCGAAGGGCGCCGGACTGACGCCGCCGGCGCGGGTGGAAAACCCGTGGCGGACGCCAGCCAACAGGGGGGAGGTCAAAAAGACGAGACCGTTTTGTTCATGGATGTCAAAAGACATGGAAACCTCCGTTCAATCTTGTTTTTCCACAACTTCGTGGTGGGTGTAGCCGTGGTGGACATAGCTGATACCGGCCACGGCCACGATGAAGCCCACCACGACCAACAGGATGCCCAGCCCGCCGTTCACCGCGGCGCCCACCAGGCAAAGGACGATGCCGGCCAGCAGCAGGGCGAGGCCGAACAGCATCTCCTTGATGTCCTGCAATAGTGCCAGAATGCCGTCGTTGTCTTTCATAAAGCACTCCTTTCGGGTTGGAAAAGCCCCCCTGCCCTCCGGCAGTTGGAGAACAGGGGGGCTTGGATAGGGAGGAGGGGGAGCTTGCTCCCCTTCGAAATATCAGTCGTGATACTCCTTGCAGGTGCACTTCTTCCACTTTAAGCCGCTGCCGCAGGGGCAGGGGTCGTTGCGGCCGATCTTCACGGATTTTTTGGGCTGCTTCTTGGGCTGGGTGCCGTCGCCGCCCACGTTTTCCACCATGCCCTTGGCCACCCGCTCCCGCTTGACCTCCTCGTCCTTCTTCAAACGGACGGAGTACAGCCGGCGGACGGTCTCGCTCTGGATGGCGGAGACCATCTCCTCGAACATGGTCAGGGACTCCTGCTTGTAGGCGATGACAGGATCGGTGTTGGCATAGGCCCGCAGGCGGATGCCCTGCTTCAGGTCATCCATGGCGTCGATGTGGTCCATCCAGTACTCGTCCACCACCCGCAGCATGATGACCCGTTCCAGCTCCCGCATGACGGGCGGCGTGATCTCGGCCTCCTTGGCCTCGTACGTGGCCTCAGCCGCCTGGATGAAGGCGTTGATGAAGTCCTCCTGGGTCTTGGAGGGGATGTCGGCCTCGGCGAACCGCACGGCGCCGGGCAGGAAGTAGGTGCCCTCCAGGCCCCGCAGCATCTCCTGGCAGCCGGCGGCGTCCAGGGAGGACTGCTCGCCGAAGGCCAGGGCCACGTGGTCGGCGATGGAGGTGTGCATCATGTTCAGCACGGTCTCCTTCAGGTCCCTGCCGTCCAGCACCTGGCGGCGCTGGGCGTAGATGATTTCCCGCTGCTTGTTCATGACATCGTCGTATTCCAACACGGATTTCCGGGACTGGAAGTTCCGGGATTCCACGGTGGTCTGGGCGTTTTCAATGGCCTTGGTGAGCATTTTGTTTTCGATGGGGGTGTCCTCGTCCAGGTCGAACTTCTCCATCATGTTGGTGATGCGATCCCCGCCGAACAGGCGCATGAGGTCATCTTCCAGAGAGATGTAGAACCGGGTCTCACCGGGGTCGCCCTGCCGGCCGGCGCGGCCGCGGAGCTGGTTGTCGATACGGCGGGACTCATGGCGCTCGGTGCCGATGATGAAGAGGCCGCCGGCAGCGCGGACCTGCTCGGCCTCGCTGGCGATCTCCGCCTTGTGCTGGGCCAGCTTCTGGGCGAACAGGGCCCGGGCGGCCAGAATGTCGGCGTTGTCGGTGTCGGCGTAGCCGGTGGCGTCCACGATGACTTCCTCGGAATAGCCGGCCTTCACCAAATCGGCCCTGGCCAGGTACTCGGCGTTGCCGCCCAGCATGATGTCGGTGCCGCGGCCAGCCATGTTGGTGGCCACGGTGACGGCCCCCAGCTTACCGGCCTGGGCCACGATCTCGGCTTCCTTCTCGTGATTCTTGGCGTTGAGGAGGTTGTGGGCGATGCCCTCCCGGGACAGCAGGTGGCTCAAAAGCTCGTTTTTCTCAATGGACACGGTGCCCACCAGCACAGGCTGGCCCTTGGCGTGGCACTCTTTGATCTGGGCGATGACGGCCCGGAACTTGCCCGCTTCGGTTTTGTACACCACGTCGTGGTGGTCCTCCCGCTGGTTGGGGCGGTTGGTGGGGATCTCCACGATATCCAGGTTGTAGATGGTGCCGAACTCCTCCTGCTCCGTCATGGCGGTGCCGGTCATACCGGACAGCTTGTCGTACAGGCGGAAATAATTCTGGAAGGTGATGGTGGCCAGGGTCTTGTTCTCGCTGTTGACGTTGACGTGCTCCTTGGCCTCGATGGCCTGGTGCAGGCCGTTGGAGTAGCGGCGGCCGAACATGAGACGGCCCGTGAACTCATCCACGATGATGACCTCGCCGTCCTTCACCACGTAGTCCACGTCCCGCTTCATGGTGCCGTGGGCCTTCAGGGCCTGGTTGATGTGGTGGCTGAGGGTGGAGTTGGAGGGGTCGGACAGGTTCTCCACATGGAAGAACTCCTCCGCCTTGGAGATGCCGCGGGCGGTGAGGGTGGCCGTCTTGGCCTTTTCATCCACCACATAGTCGGCGTCGATATTGGCGTCCTCTTCCTCCTTGTTGTCCACCTGGACCACCACCTGCTTTTTCAGGCGGGAGACGAACATCTCCGCCATGTCGTACAGCTGGGTGGATTTGTCCCCCTGGCCGGAAATGATGAGGGGGGTGCGGGCCTCGTCGATGAGGATGGAGTCCACCTCGTCCACGATGGCGAAGGCGTGGCCCCGCTGCACCAGCTCGGAGGAGTAGATGCACATATTGTCCCGCAGGTAGTCGAAGCCCATCTCGTTGTTGGTGCCGTAGGTGATATCGGCGGCGTAGGCCTCCTGGCGCTCCTTGCTGGTGAGGCCGTGGACAATGAGGCCCACCTTCAGCCCCAGGAAGCGGTGGACCTTGCCCATCCACTCGCTGTCGCGCTTGGCCAGGTAATCGTTGACGGTAACGATGTGGACACCCCGGCCCGTCAGGGCGTTCAGGTAAGCGGGCAGGGTGGCCACCAGGGTCTTGCCCTCACCGGTCTTCATTTCGGCGATGCGGCCCTGGTGCAGCACGATGCCGCCCACCAGCTGCACCCGGTAAGGACGCATGCCCAGCACGCGGTCGGCGGCCTCCCGCACGGTGGCAAAGGCCTCCGGCAGGATGTCATCCAGCGTCTCGCCATTTGCCAGGCGCTCCTTGAACTCCGTTGTCTTGGCTTGGAGCTGGGCATCGGTCATGGCTTTGTACTCGTCGGCCATGGCCTCGATCTTATCCACGATGGGATAGATGGACTTCAGCTCCCGGGAGCTGTAATCGCCAAACAGTTTTTTCATCAGACCCATAATGTATGAAACATCCTTTCCGTTTTCAGCTCTTTCCTGAGAAAGGGAAGAAATTTTCGCGGCTCATAAAAAAGCAAGCATAGCATACCACAAAAAGCCAGGGATTGCAAAGAAAAACGGGAATTTCTCAAAAAGTTCACAATTGAAAAACGATTTCCCGCCCGGATCACCGGGAAAGAGCGCACCTGGCGGCGGAAAAGGCTTTTTCGGGACGGCGGCGCGATGAAAACCGGACATTTTCCCGAAAACGTCGATTGTGCTTTTTCATGGGGCATGGTACAATGAGACCAGGAAAAAAGACCCGGCGGATTCAAAACGACAAGGAGGATTCCCTATGAAGCTCAGCTTTTTCGGCGCTGACCAGTGCGTGACCGGCAGCTGCCACTGTCTGGAAGTGAACGGCAAGCGCATCCTGGTGGACTGCGGCTTGCAGCAGGGGCGGGACGAGGTGTCCAACGCGGAGTTTCCCTTCGCGGCGGGCGGCATCGACTGCGTGCTGGTGACCCATGCCCACATCGACCACTCCGGCCGCATCCCCATGCTTATCAAGCAGGGCTTCCAGGGCCGCATCCTCACCACCCGTCTGACGGCGGACCTGCTGGACATCATGCTGCTGGACTCCGCCCATATCCAAGAACAGGACGCTGAGTGGAAAAACCGCAAGGCGGAGCGCTCCGGCGCTCCCCGGGTGGAGCCCCTGTACACCATTGAGGACGCCTCCCGGGTCCGGGAGTTCATGACCACCTGCGAATACGGGGAAAAGGTGGAGCTGTTTGACGGCGTGACGGTGGAATTCGTGGACGCCGGACACCTGCTGGGCTCTGCCAGCATCATCGTGGACGCGGAGGAGAACGGTATCGCAAAGCGGCTAGTGTTCTCCGGCGACCTGGGCAACATCAACCAGCCCATCATCCGGGACCCGGTCCACATCCACGGGGCGGACTACGTGGTCATGGAGTCCACCTACGGCGACCGCAACCACACGGAGGTGTGGAGCTACACCGACGACCTGGCCGCCATCATTGACAAGACCATCGCCCGGGGCGGCAACGTGGTCATCCCCTCCTTTGCCGTGGGCCGCACCCAGGAACTGCTGTATTTCATCCGGGAGATCAAGGACAAGGGCGTGGTGAAGTCCAATCCGGACTTCCCGGTGTATATCGACTCTCCCCTGGCGAAAAAGGCCACCACCATTTTCACCGGCAACCTCCACGGTTATCTGGACGAGGATGCCCTGGCCCTGGTGCAGGACGGCACCCATATGTTCAACTTCACTAACCTGCGGATGACGGAGACCAGCGAGGAGTCCAAGGCGCTGAATATGGACCCTGTTCCCAAGGTCATCATCTCCGCCTCCGGCATGTGTGACGCCGGCCGCATCCGCCACCACCTGAAGCACAACCTCTGGCGGCAGGAGTGCACCGTGGTGTTCGTGGGCTACCAGGGGGAGGGCACCCTGGGCCGCACCCTGCTGGAGGGGGCCAAAAGCGTGAAGCTCTTCGGCGAGGAGATCGCCGTCAACGCCGAGATCGTCAATTTCCAAGGCCTTTCCTCCCATGCGGACCGGGACCACCTCATCAGCTGGATCTCTGATTTCAAGGAGCCAAAGCCCCAGCACGTTTTCGTGGTCCACGGCGACCGGGAGGTGGCGCCCTTCTTCGCCCAGACGGTGTCCGGCCTGGGCTTCACGGCCCACGCGCCCCAGTACACGGAGGTCTATGACCTCATCACCGGCGCCGTGGTGCAGAGGGGCTACCTGCCGGAGCGGAAGGCCAAGAGCTTTACCTCCGGCGGCGCCCGGTCCAGCGCGGCATACGAGCGGCTGGTGGCCGTGGGCGAGATGCTCATGGCGTCCATCAAGCGCAGCAAGGGTCGGGACAACAAGTCCCTGGCCCGGTTCGCCGACCAGCTGCGCCAGCTGCTGGAGAAATGGGAGGCGTGAGTTATCCCAGTTCCCGGCAAAGGGAAAAGGCGGAGAGGAACATGGCCTCCAGCTCCAGATGGCGCTGCTCCTGCAGGGCGTCGTGATACTGCTTGAGGGTGTCCTGGGCGTCTGGAGGCAGGGAGCAGCGGAGGTCATCTGACAGGCGGTCCAGGCGGTTGTTGATGATCCGGTATTTCGGCGTGGTCAGTTGGGCGGTGAAGCCGGTGTCCATGGCGTAGTCGTAGAGGAGATTCATCAATTGGGTCATAAGAGATGCCTCCAAAAGGAACTTTATGTTCTTATTATACAGGAACATAAAGTTCCTGTCAAGGAGAAAAGAATGGAAAATTTTGCAGTTCGCTTGAAAGAATTACGAACAGAATATAAGATATCGCAGAAAGACTTAGCGGAAAAGCTTGGGATTTCTGACCGGGCTTATCGGTATTATGAAGAAGGAAAGCGATATCCGGACTTTCAGGGATTACTGACACTGGCAGATTGCTTTCAAGTATCATTGGATTATCTCGTTGGCCGCAGCGAGAGGCGGAAGTGACAGCCATGATGATGGCTGGGCAATGCACCCCCCATTTTCTCCCCGTGGAGAAAACGGGTCGTGCACGGTCCAAAAGACACGCCAGGAGGGGGATTTCGGTCTCCCCCTCCTGGACCTCCCCTTCAAACGACACAAAGAGGGGGCTGTGGCCCCCTCTTTGGAAACTCCCCCGGCGGAGCGGCAGCGGGGCTAAAAGTTAGGCGCTTCGACAAGCACCCGGAAATTTGTAGAAGCGTGATAGCTTGCGGCTTGAAAGCTGGATGATTGCCAAGGTGTAGCGCACTCGGATGAGACCTGGCGGGCTTTATCCGGTCGTGGCCAACAACCGTCCGCATCCCCAAACTTGCCCGAACGGGCAAGTTTGGACGAAAAGCGTTTTTCTTTTGGACCGTGCACGGCCCGTTTTCTTTTTCAAGACCAATGGGGCCCCCACGAAAACCCAGCGAAGCGGTTTTCGTGGGGAGAGGAGAAAGAAGCGGAGCGGTGCAAGCCCTGCCGTTCAGGCGGGGCGAGTGCAGCGCAGCTTCTTTCGACGACAATGGGGGGTGCATCTCCCACGCCGCAAGTCTGCGGCAGCAAAAAATCCCACAGGCGAAGCCTGTGACCACCGAGGAACCACATGGAACAGTTAATGGAACAGTTAAAAGAAAACAGCATCTACACCGGCACCGTGGAGGGCTACTCCAGCGAGGGCCTTGGCATCGTGCGCCTGAACGGCGCCGTGGTATTCGTCCCCCGCACCGTGCGGGGGGAGGAGATCGACCTGCGGGTCACAAAGGTCATGAAGACCTGCGCCGCCGGCGAGGTGGTGAAGCTCCGCAGACCCTCCCCGGAGCGGACAAAGCCGGATTGCCCCCATTTCGGCCAGTGCGGCGGCTGCGACTTCCAGCACATGAGCTACGGGGAGGAGCTGCGGGCCAAGCACCAGCGGGTCCAGGACGCCCTGACCCGCCTGGGAGGTACGGACCTCCAGGTGGAGGAGATCCTGGGCGCCAAGGACCCCACCCACTACCGAAACAAAAGCCAGTACCCCGTGGGCCCCGACGGCACCATCGGCTTTTACAAGGCCCGCAGCCACCAGGTGGTTGGCGTGGACCGCTGTCTCATCCAGTCGGAGTTCTCCGACAAAACGGTCAGGGCCGTGGGGGACTGGATGCGGCGGTATAAAGTTTCCGCCTATGACGAGCGCACCGGCAAGGGCCTGGTGCGGCATGTCTACGTCCGGGTGAACCGGAGGGGCGAGAGCCTTTGCTGCGTGGTGGTCAACGGCAGGCAGCTGCCCCGGGAGCCGGAGCTGGCAGCCTTTGTTCGGGCGGCGGCGCCCAGAACCGTGGGCGTGGTGCTGAACACGAATACGAAAAAGGGCAATGTCATCCTGGGGGAGAAGTACCGCACCCTCTGGGGGCAGGACTTCCTGATGGACACCCTCTGTGGCCTCCAGTTTAAGCTGTCCGTCCCCTCCTTTTACCAGGTGAACCGAGACCAGGCGGAGGTGCTGTACGGCAAGGCCCTGGAGTTTGCCGGTCTGACGGGGAAGGAGACGGTGCTGGACCTGTACTGCGGAACCGGCACCATCACCCTCTGCATGGCGGCGAAGGCCGGCAAGGTCATCGGCGCGGAGATCGTAGCCCCCGCCATCGCGGACGCCAGGGAGAACGCGGCCCGCAACGGCATTGAAAACGCGGAGTTTTTCTGCGGCGACGCGGCAGACATCGCGGCGAAGCTGGAGCAGGACGGCCTGCGGCCGGACGTGATCACCGTGGACCCGCCCCGCAAGGGCCTCAGCCCGGAGGTCATCGCCTCTGTGGCGTCCATGGGGCCGGAGCGGGTGGTGTACGTCTCCTGTGACCCCGCCACCCTGGGCCGGGACGTCAAGCGCTTCTCGGAGCTGGGCTACCGGGCCGTCCGCGCCTGCGCCGTGGACATGTTCCCCGGCACCCGACATGTGGAGACGGTAGTATTATTGTCCAAACTTAATACCAAGCAGCATATTGAGGTGGAGTTGAATCTGGACGAGCTGGATTTGACAGCGGCGGAGAGCAAGGCTACCTATGACGAGATCAAAGCGTATGTGCAGGAGAAGTATGGTTTGAAAGTGTCCAGCCTATATATCTCCCAGGTCAAGCGGAAATGTGGTCTGGATGTAGGGCAGAACTATAATTTGTCGAAGAAGGAAGATGCTAAGGTGCCACACTGCCCCCCGGAAAAGGAAGCGGCGATTATGAAAGCGCTGAAGTATTTTCGGATGAGCTGAAAGAGGAACGACATGGGATGGACTGGACTATGTGAGATGCGGAAATTATTACTTTCCAGACATTCCGGATATGTGATTTTCTCTCGGGGAAATTATTGACATTTTTCGCTATTCATGATAGCATATTTGTAAGTAAAGGTATGTCTCACATATGAGTATACCAATTAATCGGGAAGGAGATAAAAAAATGGAGTACGTTAAGCCCGCTGTTATCAATCCCGTGATTGTAAATTCGGCAAAATGCGGCGATGGCCCGTGTGGCAGACCTTGCAGTGTGAATAAGGCCTGAATAAAAGCCATAATGTCTACTAGAGGGTGCAGAGCAATCGTGCTGTACCCTCTTTTTATATCTACGGAATGTTCTTATGAGATATAGTCTGAACCTGGGAACAAAGGAGGTAGGCAAGATGTACTACAAAATCAGGAATGATGTGCTGTTCCGAAAATATCAGGGGCATGGTTATATAGCAGATAATTCTGAATATGGATATCGTATGCTTAACGATAACCGTCGATATCTGGGGGAGAAATATGTTTCTGCCAGTGGGGCTGTCATGTTAAGTATGCTGAGCAAATCGCCTCGATCAATAGATGATGTTGTCGGGGAGTTGTCGCAGATTTTCACTGGTGTCGAGTACGAAGTGCTGAAACAAGATACAACAGAGTTTTTCGACTTGTTTGTAGATGAGGGTTTTCTCAGTCGTGGCGAAACGATTGATACTTGCACAGATCAATTTGTAGAGAGCGCCTCGAGGTCGAGTGGTGGTGATCAGATCCAAGATGACATTGTGAGGAATGATTGCACTGGTGGAGAGATAAGTCCGAACGAATTTCTTAGAAGTATTCATATTGAGATAGCCGATGCATGCAATGAGCGTTGCATTCATTGTTATATTCCGAATGAACACAAAAATAATGTGATTGATTCCGCTTTGTTTTATCGAATCATAGAAGAAGGGCGGAAGATGAATATCATACATGTTACATTGTCCGGCGGGGAACCTCTTCTTCACAAAGATATTTTAGGCTTTTTGAAAAGGTGCAGAGAGCTGGAATTATCTGTAAATGTCCTGTCGAACCTGACTTTGCTAACGGATGATATAATATCAGAAATGAAGAAAAACTCGCTCCTCTCTGTACAGGTGTCCCTTTATTCTATGGACGCCGCAGTACATGATTCTATCACGAAGTTAAACGGGAGCTTTGAAAAAACAAAAGCCGGAATACTTCGGTTGTGTGAGGAAGGCATCCCGGTGCAAATTTCGTGCCCTATCATCAAACAGAATAAAGACAGCTATGTCGATGTCCTTCACTGGGGATGGGCACATAATATCGCTGTGGCAACAGAACCAGTGATTTTTGCTGCTTATGATCATTCTGGCTGTAATCTTGAGAACCGTTTGTCAATAGAAGAAGTAGACAATGTGTTGACAATACAAATGCAGGAGGGTTATGCTGAATCAATTCGCAAGATCGCCAAGGACAAAGAAAAGCTGACCGGGAATGATCCAATATGCTCTGTTTGTCGGTATAGCTTCTGCGTAATGGCAAGTGGTAAGGTGTTTCCCTGCGCTGGCTGGCAGAACAATGTTATCGGAGACCTGAATCATCAAACTGTTCAGGAAATTTGGGAAACTTCAGAAAAGATAAAGGAACTAAGACAAATAAAACGGTCGCGGTTCTCACAGTGTGTTGACTGTAAGGATAGAGGCTATTGTACAGTCTGTATGATGTGGAATTCAAATGAGAATTCTGACGGAGATCCGTTTAGAATCAATGAGTACCGTTGCAATGTTGCGGCTATAACCCACAGCAAGGTTGACAGAATTTTACAAGAAACATATCCTGCAGCAGAATAGGAACCCCTTGACCTTTGCAATGGAGGATATATATCTCTGAAGATTCGTATATGGGAGTCGTGACAATCATGGAAAAAATCATAATCAAGGATGCATACGAAAATAATTTAAAACACCTGAATTTGGAAATTCCTTTGGACGAATTCACCTGTGTGACTGGTTGTTCAGGATGCGGTAAATCCTCTCTGGTATTTGATACGATATACGCAGAGAGCCAAAGAGCCTTTCTTGAGGGGATGACCGGAAACATTTATGGACAGAAGCTGATGAACAAACCGCAGGTGGGTTCTATTGAAAATCTGCGTCCTGCTCTGAATATTTCTCAAAACTACTACAATGTGAATCCTCGTTCCACTATCGGCACTACTACAGAGATATCCTATTATCTCAGATCCTTATTTGCGATTGTTAATAGCGACCAGGCATCAAGTATTTCGGAAAAATTGTTCTCGTCTAATAATCCAAAGTCTTTTTGTCCTCATTGCGCCGGCCTCGGAGTGGAAACTGTAGTATCAGAATCCCTCCTGATCCCAGACCGCGACGTTACCTTGAGAGACGGTGCGATTTTGTATTTTAAAGGCTCACCGGAAAGCAAGGAACAAAAATATTTGGAGGCATTGTGCGAACATTATGGAATTGACATAGACAAAAAAGTCTCTCAACTTAGTAATGACGAGCTTCATCAATTGCTTTATGCCGATGACCAAATTAGATATAAATTGGCATACAAGGAGGGCAAGAGAAGGAAACAGCACTATGTGATGCTTCGCGGAGCTGTACCTGCCATATTAGAACGAGCATCAGGCGGCGATCCATCCGGCTCCTCAGTTGTCTATGCTAAGTACATGGAAGAAATTCCTTGCCGTGTATGTGGCGGTGCCAAGCTGCGTAAAGAAGTGCTGGAATACAAGATTGGCGGACTAAATTATGATGATGTCGAAAGTATGGAGCTGACAGTGTTGTATTCCTGGATGAGAAAGTTTAACGACGATCGAATCCCACTGTCCAAAAAGGAGCTCGTTGGGCAACTGATAAACAGTATTCTATGCAAACTGAAGGCATTAATACAGCTTGATGTGGGATATTTGTGCCTTAACAGGTCTATTCCTACTCTCTCAGGTGGCGAAAGGCAGAGAGTTAGGATTGCTACTCAACTTACGTGTTCATTGAAGGGATTGATTTATATTCTAGATGAGCCGTGTAAAGGGCTGCATTATAGAGATATCACTAAAATCGTAAAAGCCACCCGGGATTTGATTCACCGCGGAAACACTGTCATTGCAATAGAACATAATAAACAATACATGTCATCTTCAGACTGTATAGTAGAGCTTGGGCCTGTTGGGGGGCCCGATGGAGGATACTTGATCAGTCAGTCAAGTACACCCAAAAACATCAGATATCAGCTTGCTTTTAAACAAGCATTGAAGGTGCGAGACTATTTTGAAGTTAATAATATCAACTTCAGAAATATACATGGACAGAACGCTCGCTTTCCTATAGGTGGAATTACCTGTATAACCGGTGTTTCCGGTTCCGGAAAATCAACATTGGCAGCGGTCGTTGCAAGATGTTTCTCCAGAAAATCCGATAATATCTACGGCACTGTTCAGGGCGGAAAGAATATTCATCGAGTAATACAAGTTAACCAGTCCCCTATAGGGAAAACACCAAGATCGACAATAGTTTCTTATCTGGGAATCTTCGATGAGATTCGCACACTGTTTTCAAAGACAGACACTGCCAAACAGATGAAAATTGGCGCCTCGTCATTCAGCATGAATGTCAAAGGTGGACGTTGTGAGTGTTGCCAAGGTACGGGCCTCCAGAAGATTGAACTTAACTATCTGCCTGATTCCTACATAACATGCCCTGAATGCGGAGGAAAGAGATTCAACGAGCGAGTATTATCTGTGAAATATTGCGGGAAAACAATTCAGGATATCCTGGATACACCTATCGCCGATGTTATTGATGTGTTTAAGGGAACAAAAAAAGTCTACCCAACTTTGAATAGTATGATCGAATTGGGGTTAGGATATTTAAAGTTGGGGCAGATGTCTATGAATTTATCTGGTGGAGAGGCACAGCGTGTAAAATTGGCGAAGGCATTAAGTTTTTCGTCTAACGGAAGAAATTTATATATTCTGGATGAACCGACATCCGGCTTGAATGATGTAGATATTGATAAGTTTATTCAGGTTTTATCTTCATTGCAGCAGAATCACGAAACAGTCATAATTATCGAGCACAATGTTGAATTCATTGCAATGGTTGCGGATTATATCATTGACTTTGGTATATTCGGCGGTGAAGCCGGTGGAAAAATTGTTGTGCAGGGGCTACCTGAAGCAGTATTTGCTAATGAGGCCTCTTCGCTGTATCGTCTGGATAAGCTGACATATTAAACGTGTCGGTCAATTATGAGAGGAGAGGTTAAATGCCTACTGAAGGGATTATTAAGCAATGCTCAATTGTACTTACACGTGGTTGTAATTTGCGTTGTAACTTTTGCTATGTCAAGCGTGCAGGATATGTAGAGGACGATAGAATCGAATACGATGATCTTAAAAGTATAGTTGATTTTTGCTGTGAAGCAAAAGTAAAATACATATTCTTTACCGGAGGAGAACCTCTTACATACCCACATCTTCCGGAAATCTTGCGATATATCAAAACAAGGCATCATCCCATGATAACCGCAATCGCAACAAACGGTGTGCTGCTCAAAGATATGGTGCTGTGCAGAACGTTGATTGATAGCGGTCTTGGATACATTGATGTGTCCATGAAGGGAAAGGATCGTCGGGAATGGTGTGAAATGACGGGGTATGATGGTTCTGAAGCGCAACATCAGGCCATTCGTAATTTAGCTTCATTGCCAATAGATTTTACATGTTCCATGGTGATAACGCCTGAGAACGTTCAATCCTTTTGTGAGTCTGTCCAAATTGCTCATGATAATGGTGCAAAGCAGTTCTCGTTCACATTCATCATCGACAATGATGATGCAGAGGAAAAAGATCTGGCTTATCTGCAAAAGCATGATCCCATAAAATTGGTCGGTGATTTTATATCTCAAATCGATAAATTGAGCGCCATTACTGATGACTGGTGGGTTGAATACAGCTTCCCAATGTGTGTGTATACCGAGGAGCAACTGAAACTTCTAAAGGGAAGACTGGCCACGCCCTGCCAGATTCACCTAAAAAATGCTGTGACATTTAATACGAAGATGGAACTGCTTCCATGTGATATGTACATTTATCAGCAGTTGGGAAAGTTTGGTAGAGATTTTTCGTCCTACCAAGAATTCCTGTCATTAACCGAAAGTGCTAACTACAGCAAAACGATGGACGAGATACGCAAGTTGCCATCTGACGAGTGTACCGCCTGCGAGCACTTTGGCGTGTGCTATGGTGGATGCCCCGTTCTTTGGAAGAATTACTCGTTTACCGCGTTGAAGGAATTCAAAGCAAAAGGAACCCCCAATTCAGGCTTTTCAGGAGAATGAGGAAGAAGTCTCTTGGCTTTAGAAGCTCAAGCAGTATGAAAATATCTTGGAGCTGCACCGAAATGTGATAGTCGAGTTGATTGAGTGTATCAGAGTCTAACGATGTGAACAGCAATACACATCTTGACACAATGGTATAAAAATCCCACAGGTTTCATTCTTCCATTAAAGATGAAGTCTGTGGGATTTTTTGTTTTCGGAGAATGTGAAATATATAAGCGAGATAAGGTGCAAAATAAGATTGCCGTTTTATATATGCACAGGCGAAGAAAATATATAAAGTGTCCAGAGGGGCGCAGCCCCTTTGGCTCTGGGTTTCCAATAGGGGCGAGTAGCATCCCTGTTGGCACACGATTTTCCGTAGGAAAGTCTAGTGTGTTATACCTTTGTGGAGCAGATGGCAGCCGGAATTGTAGCACACCCCGGAAAGTGTGGCTACAGTTGCGATGTTCTGGCGGGAAAGGTTGCCCCTTGCAGGGCAGCATAAGCGACAGAAAAAGGCTGGCAGACGGTGTGGGTATGCACTGCCTGCCAGCCGTGTCATCTGCGGAACAAAGGTATATCAAAGCCCCTGTCAGCTGCTGCTTACCATCGTATCAGAACCACCATGGCAGCTTCCCGCGCAGGCTGTCCATCGCCTCTCCCTCCACCTTCTTTGTCCGGCTCTCGCTGAGATGGAAATGGAGCGCCGCGCCGATCAGCGGGTGCTCGATTCCATCGGTAAACCCATAGCGGTGCAGCAGATAGGTCTGCTCTCTGGCGTTCAGCTTGTCCAGCGCCGCATACAGTTCCATCAACTGTTCTTTTTGGATGTAGATTTGCTCCGGATTTTGTGCGTAAGGGTCGGCTATGGCTTCAATCCGCAGCATCCGTTCATCATCAGATAGAACGTCATCCAGATATACTCTCTGGAAGCCAGGGCCGTCTTTCTTATCCACCATCCGTTGTTCAAACTGAGCGAAGGCGGCGCGAATGCAGTCTGTCATGGCGTTGCGGATTGCCGGTGCTGCATAAGTCAGAAATTTCATGCCGCGTCCGGCGTCAAACAAAGGGATCGCGTTCAGCAGGCCGATACTTCCCTCGTGCACTAAATCATCTAAATCAATTCCAATATCATTTTCATCCAGCCCCATGCTCCGGTATTGTTCCAGCGCAATTTTTCGGATGAATCCCAGATTGTTCTCCAGCAAAATGTCACGGGCAGCCGTATCCCCTGCCTGCGCCAATCTGCACAGCCGCTCATTGCTCAGGGTCGGCATTTTGTTTCTCCTGCGCGTGGTCTAAGGTGGATTGGAGAAATTCCGTCAACGCCTGACCAAACTTGTCCAACGCTTCCTTTTGCACACCGTCCATCCCTGCCGCGCTCTGGGTGACAGCGGTGGAAATCATTTCGGGCGTGATGGTCGGTGCCTGGGCATCCTGGCCTTTTGTCAACTCGGAAAACATCTGCTGGGTGATGCCCTTTGTCAAAGACTGTGCAGCCGTAAAATCGTTACCAATTTCTTTCTTCACTTCCCGCAGCGCCGCCATAAACGTGTTCTGTATCATCGTCAGGTCGGCCTGATATACGGGAACTTTCTGCCTGTTGACAGCTCTTGCCGCCTGCACAGCGGCATCCGTTTTCACATTCCGGCGCAGCATGGAGCTGAGGGTGGTAAGCATCTGATTCTGCCCGGCGAAACCAGCGGCCAGCGTATCATCGAAATATTGCTCGATCATGTAGGTGACTTCTGCAAAGCGCGGGCTTTCCAACAGGCGGTTGACAATTTCAGCATTGGCTTTCCCGGTGTATAGATTCCGCGCCGCCTGCACCGACAGGCCCAATTCCTCAATATCAAAGTTTGTCCGGTCGGGCGTGTTGACTTCACCCAGCAGAAAATCTGTAGAGACATTAAATGCCCTGGCAATACGGATCAGATGTTCTGTGCTGATCTTATCGTTCTTGCCGCTCACAAACCGGCTGATAGCGCTTTCGGTGCTGCCGATGCGGGTCGCCAGCTGTGCCTGGGTAATTTTATGTTCCTTCATAAGCTCCTGCATCCGCTGCCGGATATTTCCGGGCAGATAGGCTCCCTCCATATGCCGCACCTCTTTCCTGTAAACTCGTTGTATCCATTATACCTTATAAACCCAGCGTGGGCAAATGCTTTCCGCTGGGTTCGCCGCTCTGAGGTCTTGCATTTTTGCAAGATTTGAGGGCGGCTTTTTCTTTTCTTGCACTTATGTGGGATTTTTCGGTCTATAGGCTTTTTCCCCGTATATTCAGGCAGACGGGCAGATACCGTCTAATAATTTTTAGGAGGGCATAGCCTATGAATCTGTTTGAAACTGTAAAATCCTCTATCACTGTGAAGCAGGCCGCCGAACGCTACGGCTGCAAGGTCAATCGGGGCGATATGATCTGCTGCCCCTTCCACGATGACCGGCACCCCAGCATGAAGCTGAACAGAGATTACTTCTACTGCTTTGGCTGCGGGGCTACCGGGGACGTGATTGACTTTGTGGCGCGGCTATTCGGCCTGAGCAGCTACGAGGCCGCAAAAAAACTGGCCTATGACTTCGGCATCGATCCGGACAAGCCCCCGGCAGCTGTGGCGCTGAACAGGCCATATCCACTGGCGCGGGCCTTCCGGGATGACGAGATGTACTGCCAGCGGGTACTGTGCGATTATCTGCACCTCTTGGAACGCTGGAAGATCGAGTACGCTCCGCAAATGCCGGAGGACGATCCAGACGACCGCTTTGTGGAGGCGTGTCAGATGATGGAGTATGTAGATTACTTGCTGGACATTCTCATGTTTGCGGAACTGGAGCAGCGAGTAAAGGCGGTGGACACGCTGATGAAAGACGGTGACATCGCCGCGCTGGAGCAGCGGCTAAATTGTTTGAAGAAGGAGGTGCCGCACCGTGGCGAAGAACGAGCAATCGCGTGAGGTCAGCCAGCCCATCTGGTTTGACGGCAAGCATATCAACGAAGCCCTGTTTTGTGATGATTTTCTGAGCAGACACAAGATCATCTACACAAACGGGGCTTTTTTCACACCTGACGGTCGAGTGACCGATGACCTGCCGCTACGCAGCGAAATCTTTGACGAGCTGCGCTGCTGCGCGGTCAGCAATATTCCCCGCAAAATCAGCAACATTGTGGAGCTGATGAAGCTGGCGGCACTGGTGGAGGATTTCCCGCCGGAGACTGACCGCATCCATCTGGCGAACGGGACACTGTTCCTTGACGGCAACTTCGTAGAGGGCAAGCTGGAGATCGTTCGCAGCCGCCTGCCGGTAGCCTACAATCCCAACGCCTCTACGCCGACCCGCTGGCTGGCTTTTCTGGACGGGCTGCTTTACCCGGAGGACATTCCCACTTTGCAGGAATATATCGGCTACTGCCTGATCCCCAGCAACAAGGGCCAGCGTATGATGGTCATTAAGGGCAACGGCGGCGAAGGCAAGAGTCAGATCGGTGCGGTGCTGTCGGCCCTGTTCGGCAGCAACATGAAGGACGGCAGCATCGGCAAAATTTCCGAGAATCGCTTTGCCCGCGCTGACCTGGAGCACATTCTGCTGTGTGTCGATGACGATATGCGGATGGAGGCGCTGCGGCAGACCAACTACGTCAAATCCATCGTCACCGCGCAGGGCAAGATGGACTTGGAGCGTAAGGGCAAGCAGAGCTACCAGGGGTGGATGTCTTCCCGTCTGCTGGCGTTCAGCAACGGTGACTTGCAAGCCCTTTTTGACCACAGTGACGGTTTCTACCGGCGGCAGTTGATTTTGACCACCAAAGAGAAGCCCACCGATCGAGTGGATGATCCCGACCTGGCCGAAAAGATGAAGACAGAAATCGAGGGCATATTCCTCTGGGCCTTTGCGGGATTGCAGCGGCTGGTGGCGAACAACTTCAAGTTCACCGAGAGCCAGCGTACCAGAGAAAACCGGGAAGCCGTCAAGCGGGATAACAACAATGTGTTCGATTTTCTGGAATCTGAGGGCTATATCCGGCTGAAAGCCGATGCGTCCATTAGCTCAAAGGATTGCTACGACATTTATCGGATGTGGTGTGAGGAAAATAGTCTGACTGCTCTTAAACGCCGCAGCTTCAGCGATGCGCTGGTAGCTGCCTGCGGCAAATACAATCTGGAGCATTGCAACACGATCACCAATTCGGCAGGACGCCGGGTATGGGGCTTTATGGGCATTGAGGCAGTGGCAAGGCCGCATATAAACGAGTTTACGGACGCTTCACAGTGTACGTACGTACCGGAAGACTGGCGGGATTGATTTTCGCTCTGGTCGCCGGTACGTATGTACGCAGCGATTACCCCTGTTACTTCATATATTGTAGAGTAGCACTTCATGTGGATAAAGTGGTAGTGGTCATTTTGACCGCAAGCAGAACAGTAAAAGTATTTGCGCTTTTGTGATGTGAAGTAGTCGGGGTCATTTTGAGCCCGACTACTTTAGCGGAGCAAAGTGGCTGTGGACATTTTGTCCACACCTAAAGCGGTCAGAAAAAGAGGTGCTTTTGCAGGCATATTTTGAAGCAATCACAAAACAGCGAAATGTTTCTCTATTATCCGCATACAGTTCGCCGGATGGCGGTTCACGGAACGGTGAACAGATTGCACCGTTTCGTGACCATACAGCCCGAACGGTGAAAAGTCCCACATTTCCGCGAAGTCAAATATTTCGCCGTTGACCAACGATACGCGGGGAAGCATTTCTATCGCAAAACAGTAACTATAACATTATATCATCCCATGAAGCCGGTACGCTATCCAGCATAGCCGGTTCTTTTTATGGGCAACAAAATTTGGAGGATTATCATGAAATCAAATATCAGAAACGAAATCAAAGCGCAGATTATCCGCGCTGGTTACACCATGCAGGAAGTCGTTGATCTTCTGCATGACGAATACGGCTGGAGCGACAGCGTATCCAATCTTTCCGGGAAATTGCAGCGAGAATCCCTGCGGTATCGGGAGGCTGTGGAGCTGGCTGATGTGCTAGGCTATGATATTGTCTGGCAGAAGCGGAGGGATTGAGCATGGAAAAAGCACAATATGCGATTATGCGATTCGCAAAGTACAAAGGGCCGGAAATCGGCAATATCGAGGCTCATAATGAGCGTACAAAGGAAAAGTGTGCCAGTAATCCCGATGTAGACCCCAGCCGAAGCAAGTACAACTTCCATCTGGTCAAACCGCCCGGTAAGTACCGGGCGGAATCAGAGCGGCAGATTGCCGCTGCCGGATGCCGTACCCGGAAAGACAGTATCCGTATGATCGAGACGTTGTTCACTGCCAGCCCGGAGTTCTTCAAGGAGAAGAAACGAGCAGAGATTCGGGTGTTTTTCGAGGAAGCCCTGCACTTTCTGGAACAGCATCAATCCAAAGAGACAATCATATCTGCCGTGGTGCATATGGACGAGAAAACGCCTCATATGCACCTTTGCTTTGTCCCCCTGACTGAGGACGGCAGGCTCAGCGCCAAAGACATTATAGGCAACAAAAAGAAGCTGACCTGGTGGCAGGATGAGTTTTGGAAACACATGGTCAAGAAATTCCCGGATTTGGAGCGCGGCGAAAGCGCCAGCCTGACCGGGCGCGACCACATTCCGCCCCGCGTCTTCAAGGAGATGACTAGGTTGACCAAACAGAAGGAAAAACTGGGGCAGTTGCTTACCGGAATCAATCCTTTCAACGCCAAAAGCCGGGCGGAGGAAATCTGCAAAATTCTGGATACCTATATTCCCAGCGTAGAGAAGATGGACACGCTGCTGCGGAAGTACGGCGTAGCGTTCACAAAAACAGCATCCGAGAACAAAAAGCTGAAAACGAAAACTGCTGAACTGGAAGAATCCCTTGCCTCAGCACAGAAGGTCAGCACATTAAAGCAGATTGAGGATTTCAAGCTGCGGAGGGATTATGACAGTGCGGCGGCGATTCTGGAGCAGATACCGGCAGAAGTATTGGAATTTTACAAACAGCCTCACAGAAAAGAAAGGGAAAATGCCTATGATAGATGAGTGGAGCGGTTTTGCAGACCTGTTGGCCAATCTAATCAGAAAATACGCTTCAGAGTTAGATATTGAGAATATGTCTGCTCCTTTAGTTCCTTGTGATAGGATAGGCAACGCCGAAGTAGATAAAAAAGATTCTGATTCCAAGCAGAAAGCAGTTGAAAGCAAAATTGCCGCATGATATAATTAACGTGATATAAATGTCCAAACAAGAGGGCTGGTCTACTCCCTGTCCTCTTGGAACATAAAAACGGAAGCAGATGGGAGCGTGAACAAATGGCGGAAGACAAGAACAGACCGGATCAGAGCCAGGGCGAAATTGTAATTTATCAGGCCGAAGATGGACTCACAAAGGTAGAGTGCCGGTTTGTAGATGAAACCGTTTGGCTGACACAGCAGCAGATGGCGGAACTGTTCCATACATCCAGAAGCAACATTGTGGAGCATATCGGCCACATCTATGAAGAAGGCGAACTGGATGAGACGTCAACCTGTCGGAAATTCCGACAGGTTCGAATGGAGGGCAACCGGCAAGTAACCAGAGAGCTGCCTTTCTATAATCTGGACATGATCATTTCTTTGGGGTACAGAGTAAAATCCTTGATTGCCACCCAGTTTCGCCGGTGGGCTACCGAGCGCCTGAAGGAATACATGATCAAGGGCTTTACACTAGATGATGAACGCTTGAAAAATCTGGGCGGTGGCAACTACTGGCATGAACTGCTGGAGCGGATTCGGGATATTCGTTCTTCAGAAAAAGTCATGTACCGTCAGGTGCTGGACTTGTATGCGACCAGTGTGGACTATAATCCCAGGAGTGCGGAATCTGTTGCGTTTTTCAAAATGGTGCAGAACAAACTTCATTATGCAGCGCATGGACATACGGCTGCGGAAGTGATCTATGAGCGGGCCGATGCGGATAAGCCGTTTATGGGGCTTACCACTTTTTCGGGGGATTTTCCCACGGCAAAAGATATTGGGATTGCCAAGAATTATCTGACAGAGGAAGAACTGCGAGTTCTGAATCAGATGGTATCCGGTTATTTCGACTTTGCTGAGGTACAGGCCATCCGTCACCGGCCCATGTACATGAGCGATTATGTGGAGCAGCTGGATAACATTCTTCGGGCGACTGGGGAAGAAGTATTGACCCATGCAGGAAAAATCAGTCATGCACAAGCGATGGAAAAAGCAAAAGCGGAATATAAACGCTATCAGGCACAAACTCTTTCCCCTGTGGAGGAAGAATATCTAAAGACCATTAAGCAACTGGGAAAAACGGCCAAGTCGGAAGCGGAAAAGCAGGATGATACTTCTGCCCCAAAATAAAAGCGGTTCATCCAATTTTACGGTTGGCACCACATGAGGAAGATGAAGATGCAGAAAGAGAAAATAAAAGTTTACACTTATACCAGAGTTTCCACCGCTATGCAGGTGGACGGCTACTCGCTGGATGCGCAGAAAGCCAAAATGAAAGCCTACGCCGACTACAATGATTATGAAATCGTCGGTGAATATGAGGATGCGGGAAAGTCCGGCAAATCCATTGAAGGGCGGGCACAATTCGGCCAGATGTTGGAGGATATCAAATCCGGCAAAGACGGCGTGTCTTATGTTCTGGTGTTCAAATTGTCCCGCTTTGGCAGAAATGCGGCGGATGTGCTTTCCTCCTTTCAGGTCATGCAGGATTTTGGCGTTAATCTGGTGTGTGTTGAGGATGGCATTGATTCTTCCAAAGATGCGGGCAAATTGATGATCTCTGTCCTGTCTGCCGTGGCGGAGATTGAGCGTGAAAATATCTGTGTCCAAACCATGGAGGGCCGAATCCAAAAAGCAAGGGAGGGCCGCTGGAACGGTGGCTTTGCTCCCTATGGGTATCGGCTGGTGGATGGGAAATTGATGATCAACGAGGAAGAAGCGGAGGCAATCCGAGTCATCTATGACCAATATGTGCACACGGATATTGGCGCAAACGGAATTGCAAAATATCTGGAAAACCACGGTATCCGCAAGATTCCCCGGCAGAATGGGAAGAATCCCCTGTTTGACGCACATTTGATTCGCTTGATTTTGAAAAATCCGGTGTACTGCGGCAAGATTGCCTATGGACGCCGCAAAACGGAAAAAGTGCGCGGCACAAGGAACGAGTATAAGCTGGTGGAGCAGGACAACTACCTGCTGGCCGATGGGCTGCATGAGTCAATTGTTTCGGAAGAAGTCTGGCAAGCGGCACAGGTGAAGCTGCTGGCACAGGCCAAGAAATACGAACACGTCCACCGCGGGAAAGATGAACACGTACATTTGCTCTCCGGCATCGTAAAATGTCCTGTCTGCGGAGCCGGAATGTATGGGAATAAAAGCATCAAGCACAAAGCGGACGGCAGCAAGTACAAGGATTTTTATTATTACGGCTGTAAACATCGCTCTATGATTCGTGGGCATAAGTGCGATTACAAAAAGCAGATCCGGGAAGAACTGCTGGACGATGCCGTGGCGGAAGTCATTGTAAAGCTGGTGAGCAATCCAAAGTTTGCGGCTATGATGCAGGAAAAAATCAACATGAAAGTGGATACTGCCGCCATTGACCAGGAGATTGCCAATTACGAGAAGCAGCTGCGCCAGCACTATTCCATCAAAACAAAGCTGGCAGAAGAAATTGACTCTCTCGACCCGGATGACCGGCATTATGTCCGGCGCAAGGCTGATCTGGATGACCGCCTTTACAGGATGTATGATAAGATTGAAGATACAGAATCGTTGTTGATTGCCGCCAGAGCTAAAAAGCAGGCCGTTGAAGCAGAAAAGCTGACCGGCGACAATATCTATAAAGTTCTGATTTATTTTGAGAAACTGTACGGCGTGATGAACGATGTGGAGCGGCGGCAGCTGATCGAGGCGCTGATCTCTGAGATACAGATTTACCCGGAGCGTCAACCTAATGGACAGTGGCTGAATTCCATCAAATTTAAGCTGCCGATCATTGAGGAGGATATGAGTATCAGTTTGGACAACGAAGAACAAGTCGAGACGGTTGTTCTCCTGGAAAGACAATGACTTGCACAAAGACGAGCAATGGCTTATAGACGATGCGGCTATTCTGCTGGCCAGTTCTGCAAAAAGGGCTTCCCGCTGTCAAAATGGCGGGAAGTCCTTTTTATGCAGGAAGTTTTTCCAGATCCTCATAGAGAGACTGACATGCTTGAAGCATGACTTGCTCGGGAAAGGGAGAGCCTGTGAGCCGCTGCCGTCTGGACCTCCGGCATCTCCAGATCGATGGTATTGCACACCGGGTCCAAAATCGGAAGCCCCTGCGAAAGGGCTTTGATCTGACACCGGAGTTTTTTGGCGTATGGAAAGCAGACCCTGGAACGGCCTGAAACAAAAAGCGGCTGTGGAAGCGCCCACAGCCGCTTTTTTCAATTTACAGGTGCTCTGCCTCATAGGCCTTCAAAAATGCCACCAAGGCCTCCACGCCCTCCTTGGGCATGGCGTTGTAAATGGAGGCCCGCAGACCGCCAACGGACTTGTGGCCCTTCAAGTTGTCAAAGCCGGCGGCCTTGCTGGCGGCCACCACGTCGGCGTCCTGTTCCTTGGAGGGGGAGACGAAGGGCACGTTCATGAGGGAGCGGTCCTCCCTCCGGACGGCGCCGGTGAAAAAGCGGCTCTGGTCCAGGAAGCCGTACAGCACGGCGGCCTTCTCCTCGTTCCGGGCGGCCATGGCCGCAAGCCCGCCGTTTTTCAGCAAGTACTTGAACACCTTGCCGCAGCAGTAGATGGCCCAGCAGTTGGGGGTGTTGTACAGGGAGTCGGCGTCGGCGTGGGTCTTGTAGCGCAGATAGGTGGGGACGAACGCGGGCAGGTCCTCCCGCAGCAGGTCCTCCCGGATGATGGCGACGGACATGCCGGCGGGACCTACGTTTTTCTGAACGCCGGCCCAGATGAGGCCGTAGCGGCTGACATCGCAGGGGCGGGAGAGGAACATGGAGGACTGGTCTGCCACCAGTACATGGCCCTTGGTGTTGGGCAGGGTGCGGTAGGTGGTGCCGTTGATGGTCTCGTTCTCGCAGATGTAAACGTAATCGGCGTTCTCCGGGATATCCAGATCAGAGCAGTCGGGAATGTAGGAGAAGTTCTTGTCAGCAGAGGAGGCAGCGATGATCACCTCGCCGTATTTCTTGGCCTCGGCAATGGCCTTTTTGGACCAGGCGCCGGTCTCCACATAGCAGGCCACGCCGTTCTTCATCAGATTCATGGGAACCATGGCGAATTCCAGCGTGCCGCCGCCCTGAAGGAACAGGACCTTGTAATTGTCCGGAATGCCCATGAGGGTCCGGAGGTCCGCCTCCGCCTCATCCCGGATCTGCTGGAATGCCTTGGAGCGGTGGCTCATCTCCATAACGCACATGCCGCTGCCCCGGTAGTTCAGCATTTCGGCGGCGATCTCCTCCAGAACCTCCTCCGGCATCATGGCGGGGCCAGCGGAGAAATTATAAGTACGTCCATATTTCATCATCAGACATCTCCTTTTATTGTGCTGCTGCTTTCCGTCCAGTATACGACAGGGAAAGAGAAGAATCAACCGAAAATTCAAACCATCAGCGGCGGAAGAACCGAAAAACGGTTGTGCAGATCGACTGCGTGTGAAAAAACCACGAGAAAATGTTGAAATTCTAACGAAATTTTTATATACTAAATATGTGTGCAGATCCTGCGGAGGGCACCGGCTCTCCAGTCTTTGGAAAGAGTGAGGAGAGAGCCATGAGAGTGGACGGAACACGTGTCAAGGGCCTGAGCCCCATCGTACAGGCGCTTCCCTATATCATGCCCCGCCGGTATGACGCCCAGAACTGGGCCAACGACTATGTGGATGAGGACATCATGCGCAACTATATCCGGCAAAAGCGGCGGGATGGCCGCAGCGTCACCCATATGAGCGTTCTGGTGGCGGCCTATTACAAAGCCGCGCTGGAAAATCCCAAAGTGAACTACTTCATCATGAACCGCAAGATCTACAAGCGAAACCACTTCTGCTTCAGCTTTGTCATCTTAAAGACCCGGGCGGACGGCACACCGGATGAAACGACCCTGAAGATCTACCTGGACCCGGAGGACACCGTGTTTTCCATCAGTCAGAAGATCAAGGAGCATATCGACCGGAACCTGGTGGCCGCCCACAATAACAACACAGACAAATTCGCCAATCTCGCCTTTTCCATCCCGGGCTTTGCGCGGTTCGTGTTCTGGCTGGCCTACCATCTGGACCAGCACAATCTGCTGCCTGGGAAGATCATCGAGCTGAGCCCCTTCCATACCAGCCTGTTCATCACGAATCTGGCTTCCATCAACACCAATTATATATTTCATCACTGCTATGAATTCGGCACCACCAGCGTGTTCGTGTGCATGGGCAAGCCTGTGCCGGACCCCATGGCGCCGGAGGGCAGCCGCAAAAAGCACATGCCCCTGGGTGTGGTGATGGATGAGCGGATCGCCACGGGCATCGAGTATTCCCGGTTTTTCGCGGCGTTCAGCCGGTATTTGAAAACACCGGAGGTGTTGGAGACCCGTCTGGACGGCAGGGAAATGCCTGTTCCGGCGGCTGTGGAGGCGTGAAGATCATGGAAAAGACCGTCGGAGAAGCATTTCGGGACTTTTGCAGCCGCGTCATCCTGTACGGCAGGACCCTGGGCAAGTGGCTGGCGGTGGCGGTGGTCATCGGCGTGGCCTGCGGCGTTATCGGCTCCGCGTTCCACATCGGCGTCCATGAGGCCACGGCCCTGCGGGGCGCTTATCCCTGGCTTTTGTGGGGATTGCCGCTGGCGGGTCTGGTGATCGTGGGCTTTTACAAGCTGACGAAGACCGAGGGCCAGGGCACCAATGACATCATCGACGCCGTGCACCTGGGCAAGGGACTGTCTATTTTCCTGCTGCCCGCCATTTTTCTGGGCACGGTGCTGACCCACCTGTGCGGCGGCTCCGCCGGCCGGGAGGGCGCCGCGCTGCAAATGGGCGGCACCATCGGCCATCACGCGGGCCGGCTGTTTCACCTGGATGACCGGGACCTGCGTACCGCCACCATGGCGGGCATGGCGGCCTTTTTCTCCGCCCTGTTCGGCACGCCCCTGACGGCCACGCTTTTCGCCATGATGGTCATCAGCATCGGCGTCCTATACCACGCCGCCTTCATCCCCTGCCTGACGGCCTCCCTCACGGCCTACGGTGTGTCTTTGCTCGTGGGTGTGGAACCCACCCGCTTCACGGTGTCCATGCCGGAGCTGGAGGTGGTGATGCTGTTGAAGGTGGCGGTGCTGGCGGCGCTGTGCGCCCTGGTGTCCATCCTGTTCTGCAATACCATCCACTTTGCCGAGCATCAGATGGCAAAGCGCATCCCAAACCCGTGGGTGCGGGTGGCGGCGGGCGGCCTTGCCATCATTGCCCTGACGTATCTCTGCGGCACCACGGATTATAACGGCGCCGGCATGGAGGTAGTCACCCGGGCCGTGGAGGCGGGAGCGGCCCATCCGGCGGCCTTTTTGCTGAAGCTGCTGTTCACCGCCGTCACCCTGGGCGCCGGCTTCAAGGGCGGAGAGGTGGTGCCCTCCTTCTTTGTGGGAGCCACCTTCGGCTGTGTGGTGGGACCCCTGCTGGGCAT
>JAETPK010000014.1 GCA_021771265.1 Oscillospiraceae bacterium | reverse complement strand
CAGTGCATGGCCGACATGCTGCACATCATCCACCAGTTCGGCGGTGTGGAGAATCTGAAGGGCAAGAAGATCGCCATGACCTGGGCCTACTCTCCCTCCTACGGCAAGCCTCTGTCCGTGCCCCAGGGCGTCATCGGGCTCATGACCCGCTTCGGCATGGACGTGGTCCTGGCCCATCCCGAGGGCTACGACGTGATGCCGGAGGTGGAGGCCATCGCCCGGAAAAACGCGGAGGCCTCCGGCGGCTCTTACAAGAAGGTCGCCACCATGGAGGAGGCCTTCCAGGACGCCGACATCGTGTATCCCAAGAGCTGGGCTCCCTTCGCCGCCATGGAACAGCGCACGAAGCTGTATCAGGCCGGCGACCAGGCCGGCATCGACGCCCTGGAAAAGCAGCTGCTGGCCCAGAACGCCCAGTATAAGAACTGGACCTGCTCCGAGGAGATGATGAAGCGGACGAAGGACGGCAGCGCCCTGTACCTCCACTGCCTGCCCGCCGACATCACCGGACTCAGCTGCCCCGAGGGCGAGGTGGACAACTCCGTGTTCGACCGGTATCTGGTGCCCCTGTACAAGCAGGCCAGCTACAAGCCCTACATCATCGCCGCCATGATCCTGATGAGCAAGGTAAAGGACCCCGTGGCCGCCCTGATGGCCATGGAGAACGGCGGCAGCCGCAAGCACTTTTGATCCCTGCTTCCAAATTTCATGCTTTGGCGGGAATCCTTGTGTATTCCCGCCAAAGCTATTCCCAGGCTCCTTTTCCGCCAAGGTTTTGCCTTTCGGCAAAACGCTTGCACGCGCCATCAGGCGCGGCGGCATTGCCGCTCCCCTTTTCGGACTTTTATTGTTTCTGTGAGGTAATTTCATCATGGGTAAGCGCATCGTCATCGCCCTGGGCGGCAACGCCTTGGGCAAAAATCTTCCCGAGCAGATGGCGGCCGTGAAGCAGACGGCCCGTGCCATCGCGGACTTGATTGAAGAAGGGCACGAGGTGGTGGTCGCCCACGGCAACGGCCCCCAGGTAGGCATGATCCAGGCGGCCATGGCCGAACTGACCCGCTCCGACCCCGAAAAATACATTCCCTGCCCCCTGTCCGTCTGCGTGGCCATGAGCCAGGGCTACATCGGCTATGACCTGCAAAACGCCCTGCGGGAAGAGCTTCTGGACCGCGGCATCGTCAAAGGCGTTTCCACCGTGCTGACCCAGGTGGAGGTGGACCCCAACGACCCCGCTTTCCAGCACCCCACCAAGCCCATCGGCTCCTTCATGAGCCGCCAGGAGGCGGAAAAAATGGTGGCGGAGCGGGGTTACGAGGTGGTGGAGGACGCCGGCCGGGGCTACCGCCGGGTGGTGGCATCTCCCCGGCCCGTGTCCATCGTGGAGATCGACTCCATCCGGGACATGGTGGAGGCGGGATTGGTCGTGGTGGCCTGCGGCGGCGGCGGAATCCCCGTGTTCCGCTCCCAGGGACATCACCTCAAAGGCGCAGCCGCCGTGATCGATAAGGACTTCGCCTCCTGCGTTCTGGCCCAGCAGCTGGACGCGGACTGTCTGGTGATCTTGACCGCCGTGGAGAAGGTGGCCGTCAACTTCGGCAGACCTGACCAACAGTGGCTGGACAGCCTCACCCCCACCCAGGCCCGGGAATACATAGACCAGGGTCAGTTCGCCCCCGGCTCCATGCTGCCCAAGGTCCAGGCCGCCGTCCAGTTTGCCGAGAGCAAGCCCGGCCGTTCCGCCCTCATCACCCTGCTGGAAAAGGCCCGGGACGGCATCGCCGGGCACACTGGCACCTCTATTTCCCTGTAAGCACTTGTTCAGGATTTTTCCCAAAGGAGCGCGGCTATACCGCGCTCCTTTTTGGCACCATTTTACCGCGCTTGTATTTTTTGTAAAAAAACGCCTGCCGTGCCCATCAAATTTTATATCTTCCGCTTGGTGGAAAAGTAAAAATCGGGTTGAATTTTTTCCTGCGACCCTGTATGATGACAATAGATAAGGTCATTCCACTTGCAACATATCGGATTTGATTTTATGAAGGAGGATTTGCACATGAAGAAGTTCCTTGCAACGCTTCTCGCCCTGACCATGGCGCTGTCCCTGGCCGCCTGCGGTGAGAAAAAAGAAGAGGCTCCCGCTGAGACCCCCAATGAGACCCCCACTGAGGAGAGTTCTGTTTCCGACGTGAAGATCGGCCTGATCTGCGTCCACGACATCAACTCCGGCTATGACGCCGCCCACATTGAGGGCCTGACCGCCGCCTGCGAAGAGCTGGGCATCGACGTGGACACCCAGGTGGTGTTCAAGTACAACATTCCCGAGGATGAGACCTGCCAGGATACCGCCGTTGACCTGGCGGAGCAGGGCTGCAGCATCATCTTCTCCGACTCCTACGGCCACCAGATGCACATGCAGGCTGCCGCCGAGGAGTATCCCGCCGTCACGTTCGTCGCCTGCACCGGCGACCTGGCCGCCACTTCCGGCCTGAGCAACTACAAGAACATGTTCCCCTATACCTATGAGTCCCGCTACGTCTCCGGCGTGGTGGCAGGCATGAAGCTCAAGGAGCTGATGGACGCCGGCACCATCTCCGACCCCTATGTGGGTTATGTGGGCGCCTACCCCTATGCTGAGGTTGTCTGCGGCTACACCGCGTTCCTGCTGGGCATCCAGTCCATCGTTCCCGAGGCCCACATGGATGTGCAGTACACCAACTCCTGGTACGACCCCCCCAAGGAGGCTGAGACCGCCAACGCCCTGATGGCCCGCGGCTGCGTCATCATCGGCCAGCACGCTGACTCCACCGGCGCTCCCTCCGCTGTGCAGGAAGCTCTGGGGAAGGGCACCGTCGCCTACTCCGTGGGCTACAACATCGACATGCTGTCCGTGGCTCCCGACGCCGCTCTGACCTCCGCCCAGAACAACTGGTCCGTGCTGTATAAGCACATGCTGGAGAAGTTCCTCGCCGGCGAGGAGCTGCCCACCGATTTCGCCTGCGGCTACGCTGACGGCGCCGTGATGATCTCCGCTCTGGGCGGCAGCTGCGCCGAGGGCACCCAGGAGGCCGTGGACGCCGCTTGGGCCGGCATCAAGGACGGCAGCCTGAAGGTGTTCGACACCTCCAAGTTCACCTGCCAGCCCGCTGCCGACGGCTCTTACCAGGTGGATGCCGATGGTCATGTCACCTCCGCCTTCGGTCTGGACACCAACGGCGACTGGGTCAACGACGCCGGGGAGGCCATCGAGGACGGCGCCTTCGTGGAATCCGTTCTGCGCTCCGCTCCCTATTTCGCGCTGCGCATCGACGGTATCACGGAGCTGAACAACAACTAAATTTTCCGGTTCCAAGGACGGGACTGCCATAGGGCAGTCCCGTCCTTTCCTTTCCCTTCCAAATATAAATTTACATTCCAGTCCGCTTATGATATACTTTTATCAGATGATCCCCATTAGGTGCCGGATGTCTCCGGTGCCGTCCCACTTTATGCCATACGGCGGGAAGGATGGTCTTTTTTGGAAACTGTTGCAGCGGTCCAATTGAAAAATATCACAAAGCGCTTCGGCAAGGTGGTCGCCAATGACCGGATCTCCATGGAGATCCGGCGGGGGGAGATTCTCTCCCTTCTGGGTGAAAACGGCAGCGGCAAGACCACGCTGATGAACATGCTGGCCGGCATTTATTTCCCCGACGAGGGCGAGATCTTCGTCAACGGCGCCCCGGTGACCATCACCTCACCCAAGGACGCCTTCACCTGCGGCATCGGCATGATCCACCAGCACTTTAAACTGGTGGACGTGTTCACCGCGGCGGAAAACATCGTGCTGGGCCTGGAGGATGAGGGCCGGCTGGACCTGAAGGCGGCCGCGTCCCGCATTTCGGACATCTGCCAAAAATACGGCTTTGTCATTGACCCCAACAAAAAGGTCTATGACATGTCTGTCTCCGAAAAGCAAACGGTGGAGATCGTCAAGGTCTTGTACCGGGGCGCGGACATTCTGATCCTGGATGAGCCCACCGCCGTGCTGACGCCCCAGGAGACGGACCGTCTCTTTGATGTCATGCGCAACATGAAGGCTGACGGCAAGGCCATGGTCATCATCACCCACAAGCTCCACGAGGTCATGGACGTGTCCGACCGGGTGGCGGTGCTGCGGAAGGGCCAGTACATCGGCGACGTGGCCACCTGCGACACCTCCCCCCAAAAGCTGACGGACATGATGGTGGGCCACGCCGTCACACTGAACATCAACCGGCCGGACCCCAAGGACCCCATCCCCCGTCTGGAGGTCCGGGACCTGACCGTGTACGACGCCATGGGCGTCAAGCGGTTGGACAAGGTGACCTTCACCGCCATGGGCGGTGAGATCCTGGGCATCGCCGGCATTGCCGGCTCCGGCCAGAAGGAGCTGCTGGAATCCATCGCCGGACTGCAGCCCATCTCTCCCGGTGCCTCCATTCGCTACCGCCCCATTGGCCACACCGAAGAGCAGACGGGCACGGAGCTGGTGGGCAAAACGCCCCTGCAGATCAAGCAGGCCGGCGTCTCCCTGGCCTTTGTGCCGGAGGACCGCCTGGGCATGGGCCTGGTGGGCTCCCTGGGCATGACCGGCAATATGCTGCTGCGCAGCTACCGGAAGGGCCGCGGCGCGTTTACGGACCGGAAGGCCCCCAAGCAGCTGGCCGAAAACGTCATGGAGCAGTTGGAGGTCGTGACGCCCAGCGTCTCCTTTCCCGTCCGGCGCCTGTCCGGCGGCAACGTGCAAAAAGTATTGGTAGGCCGTGAGATTGCCCAGGAGCCCTCCGTCCTCATGACGGCCTATGCCGTCCGGGGCCTGGACATCAACACCTCCTACACCATCTATAACCTGCTGACGGAGCAGAAAATGAAGGGTGTTGCCGTCGTATACGTCGGCGAGGACCTGGATGTACTGCTGGAGCTGTGCGACCGCATTCTGGTGCTGTGTGGCGGCCAGGTCAGCGGTGTCGTGGACGCCCGGACCACCACGAAGGAAGAAGTGGGTCTGCTGATGACCCGCTTTAAAAAGGAGGGGGAGAAGGCATGAGCAGTGTGAATAACTCCAAGGAGCCTTTGCTCCGTATCGCCAAGCGGGACGGCATCTCCCGCCCCAAGGCCTATGCCATCCGCCTCGCGGCCGTTCTCCTGTCCCTGGTGGTCAGCGGCATCTTTATCTTCTCCGTCACCAAGCTGAACCCGGTGGAGGTGTACAAGGCCATTTTCAACGGTGCCTTCGGCACACCCAAGCGCTCCTGGGTCACCATCCGGGATACCATAATGCTGCTGTGCATCGGCGTTGGCCTGGCCCCCGCCTTCAAGATGAAATTCTGGAACATCGGCGCCGAGGGACAGGTGCTCATCGGCGGCATCATCACGGCCGGTTTTATGCGGGCCTTTGGCAGCACCATCCCCACACCGGCGCTGCTGGTCCTTATGGCGGTGGTGAGCATCCTGGGCGGCTGCCTGTGGGGCGTCATTCCCGCCACCTTCAAGGCCATCTGGAACACCAATGAGACTCTGTTCACCCTGATGATGAACTACGTGGCCATCCAGCTGACCAGCTACTGCGTGGCTCTGTGGGAAAATCCAAAGGGCTCCAACACCGTGGGTGTCATCAACCAGGCCACCAAGGCCGGCTGGTTCCCCTCCGTGTTCGGGCAGGCTTACGGTCTCAACGTCATTTTGGTGCTGGCACTGACCATCGGCATGTATATTTACCTGAAATACTCCAAGCAGGGCTATGAGATCACCGTGGTGGGCGACTCTGAAAATACCGCCCGCTACGCAGGCATCAGCGTGAAAAAAGTCACCATCCGCACCATGGCCATCTCCGGCGCCATCTGCGGTCTGGCCGGCTTCATTGCCGTGGCCGGCTCCAGCCACACCATCTCCACCTCCACCGCCGGCGGACGGGGCTTCACCGCCATCATCGTGGCCTGGCTGGCCCAGTTCAACACTTTTGTCATGATCCTCATTTCGCTGCTTCTGGTATTTTTGCAGAAGGGCGCCATTCAGATCGCCTCCCAGTTCAATCTGAATGACTACGCCTCCAACATCATCACCGGCATCATTTTGTTCTTTATCCTTGGCAGTGAGTTCTTCATCAATTACCGCGTCATCCTGCGGGGCGGAAAGGAGGCCGAGCACAAATGACTCTTGCGCAATTGATCCGTCTGCTGCAATCCTCCGTCTGCTTTGGCACCGTTATTATGTACGGCTCCATCGGCGAGATCCTGACGGAGAAATCCGGCAACCTGAATCTGGGTGTCCCCGGCATCATGTACCTGGGCGGCATTTCAGGCCTGGCCGCTTCCTTCTTTTACGAGTTCAATAACCCGGCTCCCTCCCCTGTCATCTGCCTGCTGGTGAGCTTCGTCGCCGCCTTCCTGGCCGCCGCCCTGGGTGGGCTGCTGTACAGCTTCCTGACCATCACCCTCCGGGCCAACCAGAACGTCACCGGCCTGACGCTGACCATTTTCGGCGGCGGCGTCGCCAACTTCTTTGGCGGCAGTCTCAACACCATGGCCGGCGGCGTGGGACAGATCTCTGTCGCCGCCACCAGCGCCGTCTACCGGGCCACCATCCCCGGCCTGTCCGGCCTCGGCACTGTGGGCGCCCTGCTGTTCAACTACGGCTTCATGGTGTATCTGGCCATTGTTGTGGCCATCGTCATGCACTGGTTCCTGAACCGCACCCGAAAGGGCCTGAATCTCCGGGCCGTGGGCGAAAATCCCGCCACCGCCGACGCGGCGGGCATCAACGTCACCCGCTACAAATATCTGGCCACCTGCGTGGGCGCCGGTATCTCCGGCCTCGGCGGCCTGTATTACACCATGGACTATATCAAGGGCACCTGGGCCAACGACGGCACCATTGAGTCTCTGGGCTGGCTGGCCGTGGCTCTGGTCATCTTTGCCACCTGGCGCTCCGTCAACGCCATCTGGGGCTCCTATCTGTTCGGCCTGCTGTTCTGGGTGTACCTGGTCATCCCCGACTTGGGCCGCGACTCCATTGAGCTGTTCAAAATGCTGCCCTATCTGGTGACCATTGCCGTGCTCATCGGCATCTCCCTGCGGAAAAAGCGGGAAAACCAGCCCCCGGCCAGCCTGGGTCTGCCCTATTTCCGTGAAGAACGCTGAAGCTTTCCCCGGCGCCGCTGCATTTGCAGCGGCGCCTTCTTTTGTTTCCACAGCTGGTTTTCCCGGCTTTCGCGGCGGATGCCGCGTCAAACGCTTTGCTCCGCAAAGCTTTGAAATCGCCGGGCTTTGCCTGGCGATTTGAGTTCTATGCAGGGTTCCCATACGGCTTTGCCGGATGGGATGCAAACCAGCCCCCGGCCAGCCTGGGCCTCCCCTATTTCCGTGAAGAACGCTGAAGCTTCCCCTGGCGCCGCTGCATTTGCAGCGGCGCCTTTTTAATTTTTTACACATTGTTTCCAAATTGTCCATAAATTCGGCAGGGTCCGTGTGCTATGCTACCCGTTAATGACTGATACGAGGTGAGTAGCTTGCGCAATGCTCTGCGCCGCTTCCCCTGGGAGGAGCTGAAATATGTTTTGTGGCTGCCGGTGTACCTGCTGTCCTTTTTTGTGATCGAACGCGTGGTGGTCACCGGCTACTGGCCCACACAAGGCTGGATGGATGGTTATATTCCCTTTTGCGAGTGGTTCGTCATCCCGTACTGCCTGTGGTATCCCCTGCTGGCAGCGGTGGGGCTTTGGCTGCTGTGGAAGGACCGGAAGGGCTTTCGCCGGTATATGTGTTTTCTGGCATTGACCTTTTTCGCCAGTGCGCTCATCTGGCTCTTGCTCCCCAATGGCCAGGACCTGCGGCCGGCGGCCATGCCCCGGGACAACCCCCTCACCCGCCTGGTGGCGGGTCTGTACGCCATCGACACCAACACCAATGTGTTTCCCTCCGTCCATGTGGTGGGCGCCATCGGCGCCGCCTGGGCCGTGAACAGGACACCTTCTCTGGACGGGCACAGGCTTTTGCGTGGGGCGACCGCCATTCTGGCGCTTTTTATCTGCCTGTCCACCCTGTTCATCAAGCAGCACACCGTGCTGGATGTCATCGGTGGGCTGGGACTGTCTCTTGCGGTGGGACTTCCCCTGTACAGCCGGGATACTGTTCGGCGCATTTGGCCTGCCGTGGGCCAAGATTAAACGCAAAAAATCTCCGTGCCATTCAAAAAATGGCACGGAGGTTTTTTATCACCCATTCTCACCTGCCCTGATGCCGCCGGGCGGCGGTCAGCAGGTTTTCCATCAGCATGGCCCGGGTCATGGGCCCCACGCCGCCGGGCACCGGCGTGATGTAAGCCGCCTTGGGTTCCACGGATGCGTAGTCCACATCGCCGCAGAGCTTCCCCTCGGCGTTGCGGTTCATGGCCACATCGATGACCACAGCCCCCTCTTTCACCATGTCGGCGGTAACGAGTCCCACCCGGCCCACGGCGGACACCAGGATGTCCGCTTGGCGGGTAAAGGCCGCCAGATCCGGCGTCCGGGAGTGGCAGGTGGTGACGGTGCCGCTCTGCTGGAGCAGCAGCGTCCCCATGGGCTTGCCCACGATATTGCTGCGGCCCAGCACCACGCAGTGCTTCCCGGCCACGGGGATGTCATACTCCCTCAGCATCTCCATGACGCCGGCAGGCGTGCAGGGCAGGAACACCGGAACTCCAATGACCAGCCGTCCCACGTTGAAGGGATGGAAGCAGTCCACATCCTTTTCCGGGTGAATGGCGTTCAGGACCCGGTCCTCGTCCAGATGCTTCGGCAGGGGCAGCTGCACCAGGATGCCATCCACCGCCTCGTCACCGTTGAGCCGGGCAATGAGCGCCAGCAGCTCCTCCTGGGTGGTCTCCGCCGGCAGCTTGTACTCAAAGCTCAAAAAGCCGCACTCGGCGCAGTCCTTTTCCTTGCCGGTCACATAGACACGGGAGGCCTGGTCATCACCCACCAAAATCACCGCCAGACCGGGCTTGCGGGGCAGATCCTTCGCTCCCTCCGCCGCCCGGGCCTTCACCTTGGCCGCCAGAGCCTTTCCGTCAATCCGCACTGCCATCGTTCGTTTCCTCCTGTTCGTCTGTCCGGCGCTCCGCCGTATCCAAACTCTCCTGCGCCTCCGGAGCAGTCTCCGCCAGGGCAGCCGCTTCTCTGGCGGCCACCTGGTTCACCAGCAGCTCCGCCGGGTCGTGGCGGCGGAAGCAAAGATTGATGACCAGCATACAGGCGGAAACCACCACCAGCACGATGCTCAGCGCCTGGGAGACCCGGATGGGCGAGCCCAGGAACGTCCAGTCAAAGAGATACAGGCTGTCCGTCCGCAGGCTCTCGATCCAGGTCCGGCCAAGGCCGTACCACAGAAAATAAAAGCAGGTATTTTCGCCGTCAAACCGGCGGCCCTTGGTGATGACAAACAGCACCAGCAGCAAGCCGATGAGGTTCCAAAGGCTCTCATAGAAAAACGTGGGGTGGACTTCGATATACTGGTAGGCGCTGGTCCACAGGCGCATCCGCCAGGGCAGCGTGGTCTCGGCACCGAAGGCCTCACGGTTCACAAAATTGCCCCACCGGCCAATGGACTGGCCGATGAGCAGGCCCATGGTGCACAGGTCCGTCATGGCCCAGAGCTTCAGCTTCCTCTTCCGGGTATACAGTGCCGCCACCACAAAGCCCATGATGACGGCGCCGTAAATGGCAAGGCCGCCGTCCCACACGGCGATCATGCTGCCCCAGTCCAGGCCGCCCTCCGCCGTGCGGTACAAATCCAGGTAAAAGAGAACATAGTACAGCCGGGCGCCGACGATGCAGGCGGGCACCGCCCACAGCACCATGTCCAGCACATGGTCCTCCGTCAGGCCAAAGCGCTTGGCCTGCTTCATACAGAGCATCAGACCCGCCAGCATTCCCAGCGCCAGGATGATGCCATACCAATACACACCGTGGCCGATGTGGATGGCGACGGGGTCGATGTTGCATTCCCAGTCACCGAGCAGGCCGGGAAAGCTGATGGGCATATTACTCAAAGCTGTCAATTGGGTTACTTCCTTTCTTGGGTCACTTGGGCACGATCTCACTGAGGACCGCCCGGTCGGCGGTCAGATTCTCCCGCAGGAACGCCGTGATGTCATCTTTTGTGATCGTATCGAATACCTGGGGGAACCGGAAGGGGTCATACCCATGGAAGTATCCCTCCGACAGGGATACGGCGATATTCTCAAAGGAGTTCAGGCCCCGGAGGTTGGAGCCGAAGGAGGCCCGCCGCACCCGCTGGTAGAAGTCCTCGTCGATGCCTTCTTCCGCAAGACGCCGGGCCTCTTTCTGAATCTCCGCCGTGACGGCCCGGGCGTCCTTGCTGTCGCCGCCGGCGTACAGGTACGCCACGCCGGGCATCATCTCATAGGCACCGCCGAAGCTGGTGTTGATGAGGCCCTGGTCATAAAGCCGCAGATACAGGGGACTGGAATCTCCCAGCAGGATGTCGCAGGCCATGTCGCCGATGAGGCTTTGGCGCATATAACCCTCGCCGTCCTCCGCGGGGGTGCATTTAAAGCCTGTCAAAAACTGGGGGCAGGATACCTCCATGGCCAGCTTTGTCTCCCGTTCGGCCACCCGCGCCGGCTCCGTGCCGTAATCCCGGGGAATGGCGGGGCCGCCCTCCCGGGGCAGAACACGGCGGGCGATGTCCACCACATGGACCGGGTCCACATTGCCCACCACGGTGAGCACCATGTTGGAGGGCGTATAGAACGCCTTGTGGCAGTCGTACAGCGTCTCCGCCGTGATGTGGGAGATGCTCTCCACCGTGCCGGCGATAGAGGTCCGGGCGGTGCTGGCGGCATACAGAGCCTTCATCATCCGGGTGTAGATCTGCCAGTCGGGGTTGTCCTCGATCATGCGGATCTCCTGGCCGATAATGCCCTGCTCCTTGGCCACGCTTTCCTCCGTGAAATAAGGGATGGACACAAAGGACAGCAGGATCTCCAGATTCTCCTCAAAATGGGTGGTGGAATCGAAATAATAGCCGGTGATGGCGTTGGAGGTAAAGGCGTTGGGCTCCGCGCCGTTTTTGGCCAGCTCCTGAAGTGCGTTGCCCTCCTTGGTGTCGAACATCTTATGCTCCAGATAGTGGGCGATGCCCGCCGGAGTATCCAGCCACCTGCCGTTCAGGCAGAAGCGGGTATCCATGCCGCCGTAGCGGGTGGCGAAAAAGGCGTAGCTTTTGGCGTAGTCCCGCTTGGGCACGATATTGACCCGCAGGCCGTTTGGCAGCGTCTCCCGGCAAACGGCCTCTCCCAGGCGCTCGTAAAAGGTCTGTTTCATGTCTGCGCCTCCTTTCCCTTCAGGAAGTATACGGTATCCAAGGACACGGTGGCCATGGCGTCCAGGATCCGCTGGAGCGTGACCTCCCGCACCTGGCGGGCCAGCAGCTCCGGCGTCTCCTCCTGGCCGGTGGCGGCCTGTCCGATATAGAAGTTCTCCAGCTTTCCCTGGGAATCTCCCATGGAGGCATAGGCGTTCAGCAGCACGCTGCGGGCGCTCTCCAGCTCCCAATCCTCCAGCTCCCCTTTCCGGACAGCCTCCAGCTGGCGCATGATCTCGTCATAGGCCTTCTGGTAGTTTTCAAACTCAATGCCGGAGGACACGGTGATGATGCCCTTCTGGCGGTGGTACACGGAGGATGCGAAGTAGCACAGCGACAGCTTTTCCCGCACATTCAAAAACAGCTTGGAATTGCTGCTGCCGCCGAAGAGGGTGTTGCCCATCAGCAGGGCGGCCGCGTCGCTGCTGCCGCAGGTGAAGCCCATGCCCAGCTTTCCCTGGGTCACGTCCATCTCCTCTTCCACCAGCTTCGGCTCCGGCGGCTTGGGGTGGTCCGCCGCCAGGGCGATCTCCCGGATATTCTCCCGGGGCAGTGTGGAAAACGCCGACCGCAGCGCCCGCTCCACCCGCTCCACGGAGGCGCTGCCGCTGTAAAACAGCTCCAGCTGGCTGGAGGCGATAAGCTGGCCGTACTGGGCGTACAGCTTCTGGGGCTGGAGCCGCTCCGCCTGCTTTTCACTGCCCAGGCGGCTGATGCCGTAAGGCTCCCCGGCGCACATCTCCTGCAAAAGGCGGGAATCGGCATAGTCCCGCTTGTCGTTGACGATGCTGCGGATGGCGTCGATGAGGTTTGTTTTTTCACTTTCAAAATAAGCCGGCACAAACCGCCCATGCTGGGTAACAGGGTCGCAGACCAGCTCGCCCAAAAGCTCTGCCACCGGCTCCAGCAGCTTTTCCCGTCCGGGGGTGAAGCTGTCATCAATGAAGCTGGCCACAAAGCCCACGCACTGGTTTTCGCCCTTTTTGCGGACGGTATAGTCGATGCGGGCACCGTACAGGTTATCCAGCCGGGCGGACAAGGCCCCCAAGTCCGGGCAGCTGACCGTGCCCCGGCGCAAGACCGCCGGCAGTAAGGCGTTGCCGGCGACCGTCTCCGGCCGCAGCGGCGTCACAAATTGGGCGGACAGCAGGCTGGTTTTGAATTTTCGGGCCGGCAGATAGGTGAGATACACGCCGTCGGCAAGTTTGATCCTGGTCACTTCCAAGGTCTCAGCTCCTCTTTTGTGGAATGCGGTATATATTGGTCTCTATTATAGTATAACTCTGCTTGGAATTCAAATTCTTTTCTTGCGGTTCCTTTCCGCATGATGGCGAGCCACGTCAAAAAGGACATCGGCGGAGAAAACCGTATGGATACGTCCGGTTTTAGCGGCGTTGGCTGCCTGCCTCCAGCGCCTTCGGCCGTGCAGACGTATCAAAGCGCCTGCTCCATGCTTTGGAGCAGGCGCTTCTTTTATGCCAGCACCCGCAGAAAATTCTCTCTTGCGATCATTCTCCGCTCCTGGGCGTTCATGCCCAGCTTTTCCATCCAGTAAAACAAATTGCCCGTCTGGGAGCAGTTCTCCAGTCCCTCGGCCCCCTCGTTGCCGGGGCCGAAATACTCGCAGAAGTCGAAGCCGCAGGCCACATGCTCCACACCCATGACCTCCGCCATATGGGCGGCGTGGCGGGCCAGCATCTCCGCCGTCTGCTTTGCCGGGTCGGCGTGGACAAAGGCATGGTGGACATTCAGACCCACCACACCGCCGGTATCCCGGATGGAGCGCAGCTGGTCATCTGTCAGGTTCCGGCGCACATCGCACAGCGCCCTGCAATTGGAGTGGGAGGCGATAACAGGCCCCTCCGCCGTCCGCAGGACATCCCGAAAGCCGCCGTCGTTCAGGTGGGACACATCCACCACCATCCCCCGCGCCTCCATCCGCCGGACGGCCTGCCGTCCCAGCTCTGTCAGACCGGAATACGGGTCGCCTCCGGCGCCGGTGGCCAGCTGGTTCTCTTCGTTCCAGGTGAGCATCCCCAGCCTTGCGCCCAAGTCGGCGTAGCGGTCGATGCCGGCGAGGTCATCCCCAATGGCGGCCATGCCCTCCACGGCCAGAAAGGCGTATTTCTTCCCCGCCGCCCGGGCGGCTTCCGCCTCCGCCGGCGTGCGGACCAGGGCCAGCCAGGGACACTCCGCCAGCTCCGCGCGCATAGCAAGCAGCATAATGTCCGTCCGCTCCCGGTCCCCCACGGCCTCCGGCACATCCTTCCAGAATGTCTGCCCCTGGCCCGCGCTGACCCACAGGGCCAGCGCCAGACCCTCCACGCCGCCGGCCTCCAGCGCCCGCAGATGGCGCCGCTCCAGCACATGCTTCTCCCCCGCCAGCCGCCGGCGGGTCACATCGTACAGCAGGTCCGAATGGCCGTCAAAAATCATGAAACGCTTCCTTTCCCGTTTACGCGCCTAAAATGCCGCCTACCAGAATGCCCAGGTAGGTGCCGATGACATAACCGAAGGTGCCCACCAGCATGACCGGCCCCACCAGGGCGCTCCAGCCCTGGGAGATGGCCATGCCGGCAGCGGTGGTGGGTCCGCCGATATTGGCGTTGGAGGCCAGGATGATGTCCTCCAGATCGAAGTGCAGCAGCTTGCCGCCCACAAAGCAGAACAGCATGTTCACAAGGACCATGATGCCGGTGAAGGCCAGCAGCAGCGGCGTCTTTTGCAGGATCTCCACGATGGAGGCCGGCACGCCGATGACGAACAGGAACAGATAAATGAGATACGTGCCGATCTCCTGAGAGCCGGACAGCTTCGCCACCTGCTTTTCTCCCCAGGTGGCGCAGGCCATGGACACCGTGGTGATCCACACGTACTCACTGCCGAAGAACGTGTTCAGCATATGCAGCACCACGCCGGTGTCCGGGATAAGGCCGCCCACAAGGCCGGAGATAAGCTTGGCGGTGTACACCACCGCCACGGCATAGGCAAAATTCATGGCGATGTCCTTCAGGGAGATGTCCTTCCGGCTCCAGTAGGCCGCCGCCTGGGTCCGGGCGCCGTCCGCATCGCCGCTTTGAGCCACGGCGTCAATGTGGGGATGAGAATAGCGGCTGCGGAAAAACTTCATGCCGGCAATAAAAATGAGGCCAAAGAAATACAGGGCCATGAGCAGATTGTCCGCCACTGTGGCCGCCGCCTTGATCTCGCCCACATCGAACTCCTTGGCCAGAGCCGCGAAGTTGACGCCGCCGCCGATGTAAGACCCGGTCATCATGGCCGCCACCCCCTCTAGTCCGGGGACATAGGCATGCAGCAGCCCATAGGCCAAAAAAGCGCCCACCACCGTTCCGGCGGCGCCGATAAGGAAAATGACCATCATCCGGCCGGTCTCCCGCCAGATCTTCTTCATGTTGCACTGAAGCAGCAGCAGCGGGATGCCCAGAGGCACTGCGTAACCCCAGATGATATCATCATACAGCACACAGCTGGTGGGAATGATGGAGAGGTTGGAGGCCAGCAGCGCGATGCACAGGGCGATGATAGCGCCGGAGATCTTGGAGGCCCAGGTGTATTTCTGCTCCAGCCAGATGGCCAAAGCCACCGACACCAGCAAAAGCGCCAAAAGGGACCAGGTGTCCTCCGCCGCGATGAGGGTGGGGCGGCCCAGCCAGTTTTGAAACAGGTTCGTCATCATACTATTCTTCTTCCTTCCTGTCAAACACACAGTTTTTTCAAGTATATCCTCTCCCCGCCCTCCGCGCAAGCCCAACCTGTGCCCAATGAGGAGAACTCTTTTTAAAAAAGCCGCCGCAGCCCCATATTTTCCGGAATTTCTTTGCAAATTTCCCTTGACTTTTTCACCAAATTCCTGTAAACTATTTCGTGTTGTAAAGGCGAATAACTTTACAGAAAGGGAGTTCTGGATGAAAAATCAGACCTATCGCATGACCATGCTGTACGATTTTTACGGGGAACTCCTGACGGACCGGCAAAAGGAGTTCTTTGACCTCTATTATAACGAGGACCTGTCCCTGGCGGAGATCGCGGAAAACGCGGGCATCTCCCGGCAGGGCGTCCGGGATGTCATCGTCCGGGCGGAGGGCATCATGCAGGAGGTGGAGGACAAGACCGGTCTCATCCGGCGGTTCGAGGCCATGCGGAGCCATCTGGATGCCATCCAGTCCGCCGCCGCCGAGATCAAGACCCTCAACTACCGCCAGTACGAGGACCAGCGGCTCACGGAGCTGGCGGAGCGCATCCACGAAGAAGCCGCCGCGCTGAAGGAATGAGCTTATGGCATTTGAAGGATTGACCGAAAAACTGAATGCGACGTTCAAAAAGCTCCGGGGCAAGGGCCGTCTGACGGAAAACGATGTCCGGGAAGCCATGCGGGAGGTCCGCTTGGCGCTGCTGGAGGCGGACGTGGGCTATAAGGTGGTCAAGGATTTCGTGGCCACCGTCACGGAACGGGCCATCGGCTCCGACGTGCTGGACAGCCTGACTCCCGCCCAGCAGGTCATCAAGATCGTCAACGAAGAGCTGACCAATCTCATGGGCGGCGCCGGCAGCAAGCTGACCATGGCCAACAATGGCCCCACCGTTGTTATGATGGTGGGTCTCCAGGGTGCCGGCAAGACCACCACCACCGCAAAGCTGGCGGGACTCATGCGCCGCCAGTACAGCAAGCGTCCGTTGCTGACCGCCTGCGACGTGTATCGTCCCGCCGCCATTGAGCAGCTGAAGGTGGTGGGCGGACAGCTGGACCTGCCGGTGTTCGAGCAGGGCCAGGGCGACCCCGTGAACATCGCCGCCAACGCCATCCGTCATGCCAAGGACCACGGCAGCGACATGGTGTTTCTGGATACCGCCGGCCGTCTCCATGTGGACGAGACGCTGATGGACGAGCTCAAGCGCATGAAGGCCACCGTGCATCCCAACGAGATCCTGCTGGTGGTGGACGCCATGACCGGCCAGGACGCTGTCAACGCCGCCTCCGCCTTTGACGAGGCGCTGGGTATCGACGGTGTCATCCTCACGAAGCTGGACGGTGACGCCCGGGGCGGCGCCGCCCTCTCTATCCGGGCCGCCACCGGCAAGCCCATCAAATTCGTGGGTACCGGCGAAAAGCTGGACATGATCGAGCCCTTCCATCCCGACCGGATGGCCTCCCGTATCCTGGGCATGGGCGACATGCTGTCCTTCATCGAAAAGGCCCAGGCCACCTACGATGAAAAGCAGGCGGCCAAGCTGGAGGAAAAGCTGCGGAAAAACCGCTTCACCCTCCAGGATTATTACGAACAGCTCCAACAGATCCGCGGTATGGGCGATCTGAGCCAGCTGGCGGGCATGCTGCCCGGCAACATGGGCCGGCAGCTGCAGGGCGCCACCATCGACGAAAAAGCCATGGCCCACACGGAGGCCATCATTCTCTCCATGACGCCGCTGGAGCGTGAAAATCCCCAGATCCTGGGCGCCAGCCGCAAGCGCCGCATCGCCGCCGGCTGTGGACTGGAAGTGGTGGACGTGAACCGGCTTTTGAAGCAGTTCGACATGATGCAGCAGCTGACCCGGCAGATGGCCAAGGGCCGCGGCCCCGCCATGAAGGGCGGTATGGGTGGCCGGATGCACGGCTTCGGCCGCAAAAAGCGGTTTAAATAAATTAGGAATTAGAAATGAGGAATTAGGAATTTCGCATATGCCAGCGTTTTTTCTTCGTAAAAATTCCTAATTCCTAACTCCTAATTCCTAATTCATCCAGGATATAAGTGCACAGCATTTATAGATATACGATCAACTTTAAATTTTTTGGAGGTACAAATCATGGTTAAGATCAGACTGCGCCGCATGGGCGCCAAGAAGGCTCCCTTCTATCGCGTTGTGGTGGCCGATTCCCGCTTCCCCCGCGACGGCCGCTTCATCGAGGAGATCGGCACTTACAACCCCTGCGTGGCTCCCGCCGAGATCAAGATCGACACTGAGCGCGCTCAGGCCTGGATCAAGTCCGGCGCCCAGCCCACCGACACTGTCAGAGCTCTGCTGAAAAAAGTGGAAGTCCTCTGATCCGGAGGGCGGATCATGAAGGACTTGCTGCTCTACATCGCCAGAAACCTTGTGGATGATCCCGATGCCGTCTCCGTCACGGAGATCCAGGGCGATCAGGAACTGACGTTGGAGCTGCGTGTCGCCCCCGACGACATGGGCAAGGTCATCGGCCGTCAGGGCCGCATCGCCAAGGAGATCCGGACCGTTATCCGCTCCTATGCCCAGCGTACCGGCGTCAAGGTTTCCGTGGATATTGTAGACTGAACACTTCCCCCGGAGGTCAAGGAGCGAGGAGTCCCAGGACTCCTCGCTCCTTTTGCCGTCTGTTTTTCCTGCGGCGGGCGGGTCCTTGCAAACACGGAACATCTATATTAAAATAAACGCATAAAAATTTAACAGAAGTTGATTTTATGAGCATCACTGTACATTTGTATTATACCGGGACTGGTGGAAGCGCAAGGGCATTTGCGGAGGAGATGATGTCCCGCGGCATTGTGGATGCTGTCCGAGCCGAGGCAGGAAACGAAGGCTATGCCTATTTCTACCCCATGGAAGATCCGGAGACCGTCCTGCTCATCGACCGCTGGCGGGACCAGGAAGCGCTGGACATCCACCATAAATCCCCCATGATGACCCAGATCGCAGAGTTGCGGACAAAATATCACCTGCGGCTGCGAGTGGAACGCTACGCAGATCTGAAGGAACAATGGAAAGCCTGACGGCTGCAAAAGCAGCTGTCAGGTTTTCCATTGTTCGCTTTTCAATACCAAAAGCGTTCGGGGTGGGTCACATTTTTCTCCGTGGAGGACAATCCCGCTCATCTCCATTTGCCGCAGGGTCCGGCACAGGGCCTCCGTTACCTCCTCCCCCGGCACCAGCAGCGGCACGCCGGGGGGATAGGCCCACACCATCCCGCCGCTGACATGGCCCACCGCCTCCTCCAGCGGCAGCAAAGCGCCCGCCCGCCGCCGGGCCTCCAGCATTCCCATCCGCCGGGGCGGCAGGGGCGGCGGAGCGACCGGCCCCGCCGGCGGGGCCGGTGTCACCTGGCGGTCGATCTCCCGCAGGGCACCGGCCAGGCGCAGCAGGCTCTCCCGGGTGTCGCAGATGCTGGTCATGGCCAGGGCATAATTCTCCAGCGCCATTTCCAGCTCGATCTGGTATGTCTTCCGCAGGATATCCATGAGCCCGGGTCCCGTCAGGGAGGTGCCCCGGGTGCAGAGCACCAGCTTGCCGGGGTCAAAGGCGAAAAAGTCCGGATGGTCCCGCAGGCTGTCGCCGCCATGGCACAGCACCCGCAGGTGCCGCAGGTCCCGGACGGCGTCATCAAAAGCGGCGAGATGCGCCTCATAAGCGGCGAACAGCTCCCCGCCCCGCGCCGCCAGCAGCCGGACGCACCGGTCCATGGAGCCCATCAGCAAATAGGAGGGGCTGCTGGTCTCAAACACCGCCAGTTGCCGGGCCAGTTCCTCCCCATCCACCGCACCCCGGTGCCAGTGGACCAGGGCCGTCTGCGTCAGGCTGGGTAGCGTCTTGTGCAGACTCTGGACAACGATGTCCGCCCCCGCCGCCACGGCGCCGCCGGGAAAGGCCGGGGAAAAGCCCAGATGGGCGCCGTGGGCCTCATCCACCAGCACCGGCACGCCAGCACGGTGGGCCAGGGCGGTGATGGCGGCAATATCGCTGACCACGCCCTCATAAGTGGGGCTGGTGACGATGATGAGCTTTGCCTCCGGGTGCTCCGCCAGGGCCTGCGCCGCCGTTTCCGGCGGCAGGCTGCCGGCGGCGCCGGTACAGGGGTCCGCCGGCACCGGCAAATACACCGGCACCAGGTCCCGCAGCTCCAGGGCGTGATACACAGACTTGTGGCACCCCCGGGGCAACAGCACCGTGTCCCCGGGCCGGGCGGCGGCGCAGATGCCCGCCAGAATGCCGCAGGTGCTGCCGTTCACCAGGAAAAAGCTCCGGTCCGCGCCATACAGCCGGGCCGCCCGGTCCATGCTCTCCTTCAAAATGCCCTGGGCGTCGTGAAGGTTGTCAAAGCCGTCGATCTCCGTGATATCCAGCTGCCAGGGAAGCTCCCCGCCTAAGTCCGCCCGCTTATGGCCGGGCATGTGCATGGGGCAGGCGCCGCTGTCGTGATAGTACCGCAGAGTCTCCAGCAGGTCCATGGGACCGCCTCCCTTCTCTCAGGAAATGTGGATCTGGACGCCGTCCACCTGGACGCCCTCCTCCGCCCGGATAAGGATGTACCGGGCGCCGTCAATGACGCGGGTCTCCACCAGGTCGCTCCGCTCCGGGTTGACCTTGATGGTCACATCCGGCGTTTTGACCTCCAGCTGCCCGCCGTCCACGATGTTCCGGGGCGGCAGGTCCGCCTCCGGGCCGAAGTGCTGGTCGTACTGCTCCTCAAACCGCTCCACGTGCTCCGGCGACACGCCGCACTCCCGGAGGACCCGCTTCACCGTCACCTTGGAGATGACCAGCGGTTCCTCCTCCTTGCTCTCCTTGTGGGCGGCGATCATGTCCCGCAGCTCATCATGGACGGCCTGTACCACGTCGTAGCGGCACTCTTCCTCCAGCGTGTCCCCCAGGACGGACTGAAACGTCTCCTTCTGGACGGCGGCAGGCATGGGCACGGGGCTTTTGAACAGGGCCTCCACCAAGTCCGGATGGCTCCCGGAAATATCCCGGGTGTAGTACAGGGCGTTGTACAGATTCGTGCTGCGGTCATCGAAGGCCGGGAACAAAAAGCCCACCTCCGGCGGCGCCACCACCCAGTCCGCCGCCACGCTGTGAAATTGGTTCTCCTGCACGTAATAGCTCAGGGCGTCCTTGGTGAGCTTCACCGGGCAGATGCTGCACAGGATATAGGAAAACACCTGGTCGGAGGCGTCATCCTGCCGCGTTCCGTCCTTGGAACGGTAAGGTACATCGTATGTATCGTGGGCCAGCAGGATGAGGTAATTGCCCTCCAGGTCCAGGCTGGCGATCACCCGCTGGAACAGGGCATGGACGGCCTCCTGGTCCCCCAGGCGGGAGTCCCGCAGGGCCATCAGCAGCCGGTGCTCCTCCCCCTCCACCACCTGGCGGGTGTCGAACTCGATGTCCAGCAGGTTTTTACCCGCCGTGCCGGACAGGGTCTTGCGCAGGACGTTCAGCAGCTTTTCCGCGTCCTCCTGGCGGGACAGCGTCAGGGACTGGTCGAACTCCGAGATGATCTCCCTCTTTTCGTTGACATAACATCCCCGCACATGGGTGATGTTGCTTTTATCCGGCTTGAAGCGGCGGCGGATCTCCGCGATCTCTTTTTCGTTCATAGGGTCTCTCTTTCCTTCCTGGGATTTGCCGGCTGCGCCGGCCACGGAGCTGATTATATCACAGGCGGGAGATTTTTAAAAGGCTGTCCTTTCCCCCACTAAAAAACGCCCGCCCCGGTGGATGTTCCACCGGGGCGGGCGCTTCTGCTTGATAGGGAGTTATCAGTTGTTTTCCTTCTTGCGGGTGGTGAAGGTCACCACAGCCAGACCCAGGGCGGACACGCCGGCCAGGATCATCCACAGAGCGGCGGCGTCGCCGGTCTTGGGCACCTCAGCCAGAGGCACGTCAGACTCGGGGATCTCGGTGCCGGGGACATCCGGGCCGGGGTCCAGAGGCGTGGGATCCTCACCGATGTCGGTGCCGGGATCAGAAGGTTTTTTTCTATCGTCGTCATCGTCATCATCGTCGTCTTTTTTGCCATCATCCTTCGGCTTGACTTCCGTCTTAACGGTATCCTCCTTGGGCTCTTCCTCGTCATCGGAGGTCACGACGGCGGTGTTGGAGATGATCTCGCCGACAGTGGCATCGCTCGGGACAGAGACGACCACGGTCACGGTCTTCTTCTCGCCGGCGGCCAGCTCACCGATGGTCCAGGTGATGGTTCCATCGGCCATCTTGCCCTCGTTACTGGCAGACTTGAACTCCACGCCCTTGGGCAGGGTGTCCTTGATGACCACGTTCTTGGCGGCGGCATCACCCTTGTTCTCCACGGTGATGGTGTAGGTCAGCTCACCGCCTTGCTTGACAGTGGCGGGAGCAGCCTTGTCAACGACCAGATTTGCGGCAGGGTTCTCGGGTCCGGGGCCAGGATCTTTGGGAACATTGTATTCCACCTCGGGCTTGGGGAACTCTTCCTCACCCTTTTCGCCCTCAGTCGGCGTGTATTCCAGAATAGCCTCTTCGTTGGTCAAGGCCGTATGGTCACCGGGGGTCGTTTCCTTATCCACCAACTTCAGCACGTAGGACAACTCCAAGCCCTTGGCGTTTTCGACCGGAGTGTTAATGATCCAGACAAACTGCTCTTCGCTGTTATCGGCGGTAGCAGGCTGATATTTCACAACATACTTGCCACCGTCGAAGGTTACGGTGTTGCCGTCCACCACTTTGCTGACCGCTTCGCCGCCGACCTTCAACTCGAAGGAATCCACTGTGGTCAAATCAAAGTGATTACCGATCTTGTCGGTAACGGTGCCTTTATCCATGGCATAGAGGATACGGCTCTGAACCGCGCTAAACATGCCGGCCTTATCCGCGGGAATGGCTCCGGAAATACCGCCGATGGTATCCAAGCTCTCCACATAATCAGGAGCCCAAGGATAGCTGCTTGCATGTTTCTGGTCGGCGTATGCATAAGCGGAGTAACCGGAGTTCACGATCTTTCCCCACTCATGGATCGTCATATAAACCGCTGCGTCGTTGGCGCAATAATGCTTTGCAAGGTCTTCTCCGGGAATATAGTATTTGCTGCAATCATACTCGGAGTTTTCCATCTTGCCCTGTTCGACAGGTTTGTAATAAGCGCTTTCGTAGGTGTCGGCATACGCATTGATGTCAGCGCTGATGGCATCGCCATACTTGGCGTACCAAGCAGCGGCATCCTGGAATTCCGCGAAATACGCGGCAGCGTTGGGGTGGTGCTTGCCCATCATATCGTTGCCGGCATTAATGCTCTCGCACTGGTTTTCGATCTGTTCGCTGTAAATGGTCATGGGAGGCTCTTCCGTACCCCACATATAGGTCACGCCGTCACTCACCAGGACCAGATGCTTGGCACCCGAAGCTACGCTCTTGTCTTCGTCCAGCATAGCTTTGCCAGCCGCCAAGCCAGCCTGAATATTAGAGCCGCTGCTCATTTTTTCATCAAGCGCAGCCTCGATCTTAGGCAGGTTCTCTTCGCTGAGTTCCGTCAGTTCCAGCGTACGGTTTCCGTTGCGGTTGAACACCACCACACCGACCTTGATGCGGTTCTCGCCGGCCTGGGTCATCAGTTCGTTCAGCATATCCTTGGCTGCGGCTCTCACATCCACGCTGGTGGACTTATCCAGAACAAACACCACATCAGAGACGGTCTTACCCTGCTCGGCACCAATGGACAGCGTCACCGTGGTCTTGTCATTTTCGTCCAGCTTGGTGGCTTTCTTATCCACGACAGGGGCAGGCAGCTTCGCAGGGTCCACCGGGTCTACCGGGTCCACGGGAGCCTTGGTCGTGAAGTAAAGGTTCAGAACATTTGCTCCCTCAGCAGAAATGGTCATGTCATACACGTTCGTTTCAGACGCATCATACTTGGAAACATATCCCTGTGTAATAGCCAGATCGTACGTCTGGATCAAGGCGCCCTCGCTGGCAGTGCCGCTGAAAGACTCCACTTTTTTACCGTCAACGAAATAGTTCACCGTGTAGTCATATACAGTTACAGGAGGCTTTTCAGGTCTTTCAGCCGTGAAGTACACGTTATCCAGCAAGTTGCCCTGGCTCATTCCGCCAGCCGCATCCACTGCCAGGAAATAAAAACGTGTCACATACTGGCCCGCAGGCACTTCATACTCGCCACTGTAGTAACCCCATTTTCTGTTGCCATCCGTGATCCTGGCCATGATGCAGTCTTCATTTACATCACCAGGCTTTGTAACATACGCCGCATTCTCCGCATTGACGATGACCACATACATGGTATCCTGTCCATTACGGCCACGATGGGCCAGACCCCAGTTCAAAGTAGAGCCCGGCTCCGTCAAAACATCCTGATACAGGGCACCGTAAGCCTCCGCGTTCAGCTCGGCAAACTGCTTTCCATTCGGAATATCGCCCGGCTTCACGCCATGATAAACAGCTTTCCCCTCCGGCCGGACCAGTTCAATATCTCTGCCTTCCATTTTTCCCTGTCCCAGGCCGGTCGTCTTCCATACCAGCTCCGGCACTGTATCGTTTTTATACTGATACACGCCTGGCCAGCCAATATTGCTTTTCTCCACTACAGGGCTTTCAAAGCTGCCGTTCTGCAAGGCCGCGAAATAGGGCACCGTAAATTCGTCGGTCTCTACTTCCTGACCATCAATGGTCGCCTTCGCAAAGTAGGTTTTCTTCTCATTGGGGCTTTCCACTGCCGCATCAATGATGTCAAGCCGTGCCGTCCCCTTTTTATTCAAAGCGGTGTTGACATCGGCAGTATCATACCAATACCAGACATTTTCGGCTTCCTCACCGTCAGCGTCTTTGATAATGATCTCTCCGCTTTTTTCGATGTCGCTTACGATTTTCCACTTGCTGTTCTCATTGCTTTCGGCCAACGCCGTCACGCTCAGCAGGCTCATGACCATGCTGAGGGTCAGCAGCAACGCAAATACTTTCTTCAACTTTTTCGCCATTTTCTCGTTCTCCCTTTCTTCGTTTTTGTTGGGCACGGCTCCTCCGGTGGATCAGAGGGCTTTTGTGTTTCATTGCATGAAACACAAAAGCGGGTACCCGCTTTTCGCCTTGCCCTTTGGGGCGGTTTGCCTTTTCAGCGATCTTCAAATGCGGCGGCGCTGCGAAGTGGATATTGTTACGTGTTTTCGGCCTATACCTCCTCACCTTCCAGAGCGCTGTGCATCAGCAGCAAAAGCTCCAGCACACTGCGGAAGCTCTCCGTCTGACGGCCTTCCACCCAGGTCAAGGCCCCCTGCCAGCTTGCGTTTTGGCGGAACATGAGCCGCAGAATAAACGTCCCCCGCCGGCCGGTCTTGGACGCCTCTTCCACAGAGGCGTGGGCCGGACCGGAGGCCGGCTTTGTAAAGGCACGCTTTTCCGTGAAAGACTGGGGAAGCCGGAGCTGGTCCAGCAGACTCTCCATTTCCAGTAAAAGCTGCATCACATTGAGAAACTCGCGTCCCTTTTTCCAATAGGGATTGTACAGCCTGCCTGAAAAGTCATCCTCCCGGAAGCTGTCCACGCAAACGATCGTCGTCCGATACTCATTTCCCGTGATACGTTCCTGCACGGACATTCCCCCTTCCTCGTTCTTACAGGTATATTGTAGCATTGGCTGGTTACAAAACCCGTTACATTTTCAAAATTTTTCTTCATTTGTTATTCGTTATTTCGCACAAATTTCTATTTCCGTTTTTGACATCTAAAGAAATTCCAGACGGATACCGCTCCGCCCGCGGCTTTTTTCTTACAGCTGTATGGTGCCGTCCGGCAGATACCGGAAGCTGCGGCTGAAATATTCTGTCATGGCCCGGACCAGCAGCGCGGTGTCCCGGCTTCCGGCCACCTCATAGGCCGCGTGCATGGCCAGCTGGGGCAGGCCGATATCCACAGAGGGGATCGACAAGTGTGCGCTGCTGATGTTGCCCAGGGTGGAGCCGCCGGGCAGGTCCGCCCGGTTGCTGTACCGCTGGACCGGCACATCCGCCGCCCTGCACACCTCCCGGAACACGGCGGCGGACACGGCGTCCGTGGTGTATTTCTGCCCCGCGTTATATTTAAGGACCACGCCGCCGTTCAGCACAGGGCGCTCCGCCCCGTCGGACAGCTCCGGATGGGCGGGGTGGACGGCGTGGGCATTGTCCGCCGACACCAGGAAGCTGTTGGCCGCCATGCACGGCCAATCCCGGCCCAGGGCGGCGCAGACCCGCTCCAGCACATCCGTCAGGAAGGTGGAATCCGCCCCCTGCCGGGTGCCGCTGCCCACCTCCTCGTTGTTGAACACGCACAGGACCGGCACACTGCCGCCCTCTTTTGCCGCCAGAAAGCCCTCCAGGCAGCCGAACACGCACTGGAGGTCGTCCAGCCGGGGAGAGGCCACCAGCTCCCCCTCCGCCCCCAGCGTCACGGCGGAGGACCTGGGGTACAAAAACAGCTCTGTGGAGAGGATGTCCTCCCCCGGCACGCCCGCCGCTTCCGCCAGCAGCGCCCGGAAGCGGCCCCGCTCCGTGCCGCAGCCAAGCAGCGGCAGCAAGTCGGTGTTGGCCTTCAGGGCAGTGCCCTGGTTCACCTCCCGGTCCAGGTGGATGGCCACGCTGGGGATCACCAGCAGGTCCCGGTCCACATTCACCAGCCGGGTGGCGATACCGCCTTCCCGCCGGACCGCCAGCCTGCCCGCCACGGACAGCGGCCGGTCCAGCCAGGAGCGGGCGATCATGCCCCCGTAGGGCTCCACCGCCAGCCGCACACAGTTCCCGGCGGAGAGGATCTCCGCCTCCTCCCGGACTTTATAGGTGGGACTGTCGCTGTGGGCCGCCGCCAGCATAAAGCCCGCCGGCACGCCGCCGGGAACACGGAACGCCACCAAAGAGGAATCTCCCCGCACCACGTAGTAATTTCCGCCGGTCCGCAGCGTCCAGGGCTCGCTCTCCCGCAGCCGTTCATACCCCGCCGCCTCCAGCCGCCGGACCAGGTTGTCCACGGCGTGGTAACAGCTGGGGCTGGCGTTCAAAAAATCCAGAAGACGCCGGATCAGTTCCTGTTCCATTGCAAGTTCCTCCGTTTATTGAGAAATATATGGTATTATACCACGGCCCATGGTAAAATGACAGCCAGGAGATGATAAAATGCCCATTCAATGCATCGCCCTGGACCTGGATCAGACCACGCTGGACGGGGAGGGCCGCCTTTCCCCGGGAAACCGCCGGGCTTTGGAATACGCCATCGCCAGGGGCGTCCACATCGTCATCGCCAGCGGCCGCGCCTTTGCCAGCCTGCCCCGGGATGTCATCGCCGTGCCCGGCATCGAATACGCCATCACGTCCAATGGTGCCGCTGTGTATCACGTCCCCACCGGGACACGCCTCCACAGCTATGCCATGACGCCGGAATCCGTCCGGCGCATCCTGGAGCTGGTCGAAGAGGAACCGGTGGTCTGCGAGGCGTTTGTGGACGGCACGGCATACGCCCATGACGCCTATGTGGCGGACCCGGTGGGATTCGGCGCCACGTCCCAGGCCGTCCGCTACATCCAGAGCACCCGCCATCCGGAGGCGGACATCACCGGCTTCATCCGCCGGCACATAGACCGCCTGGACAGTCTGGACCTCATCGTTCGGGAGGAGACGGACAAACGGCGCATCTGGGCGCGGCTGGCGGAAACCGTGCCGGACATCTACATCACCTCATCCGTCCGGCAGCTTATTGAGATCTCCCACCGGGACGCCGGCAAGCACTCCGGTGTCCGCTTTGTAGCGGAGCAGCTGCACCTCTCTCCGGCGGATGTTGCCGCTTTCGGCGACGGGGACAACGACGCGGACATGCTCTCTTACGTGGGCTGCGGCATCGCCATGGCCAACGCCTCCCCCGCCTGTCTGGCGGCGGCGGACCATGTGACGCTGGACCACCGGGAGGATGGCGTGGCCCACGGCATCTACCACATTTTAAAGCTGTGAGTGTCCCGCGGACCTTTCAAAAAAGAAGCGTTCCCTGAGCCAATGGGCTCAGGGGACGCTTTTCTTATTCCGCCAGCATCTGTTCAATGGACCAGTCGTCCAAGCCGGCCAGCTCGTTCCCGATCACGGAAAGTCCCAGCGCCCGAATAACCGCCTTGCGCTGGGCATCCGTCAGCTGAAACGAGTGGGCTGAGCCGTCCTTCATTTTGACAGATATCGTTACTTCTTTCGGAACATCATTCTCCATTCAGGGTGCCTCCTGCCAAAGCTGCGCATACTGGAGGTATTATAGAAGAAAAGCCCGTGACAGTCCAGTTCAAATTTGACCTATTTTATACTTTTTTCTCCACGTCGGCCTGCCAGTTTTTTCCGTTGCCTCCGGGGCGCAGGGATGCTTTCCCAGGACCCGCAGCAGGCCGGAGCGGTCATCGTCGCGGCAGATGTCCATGCAGGTGATTTCTGAAACAGAACAATCGTGAAAGCTCTCAAACCATTGAAATGTAAGAAAAAACCTCGGAACCATTGCAGTTCCGAGGTTTTTTATTTGGCAGCGGGTGAAGGATTCGAACCCTCACATACAGAGTCAGAGTCTGCTGTGCTACCTTTACACAAACCCGCTTTATCCGTTCGCCGCAGCGAACAGATATTATTATACAGAAAAGCAGATTTTTGTCAATAGCTTTTTTTAAAAAACTTTTCTTTTTTCAGCCGCCCTTCCGGCCGCCGAAAAGGCCCCGAAAAAAGCCGCCTTTCTCTTTGCCTTGACGCAGCCGGGCAGCCTGCTGCTCCGCATCCTCATAGTGCTGCTCCGCAGCCGCCTGATAAAGGCGCATTGCCTTTTCCGCGTTCGGGGGCACACCCTTGCCATGCTCGCAGCACCAGGCCAGACGGTATTGCGCCCGGGCAAGGCCCTTTTCAGCGGACGCGGCGTACCATTTGGCCGCCTGCCCCCAGTCCTGGTCCACACCCACACCGGTCTCATAGAGATACCCCAGGTTGCAGGCTGCCGTCTGGTCTCCCCGCTCCGCCGCTTTGCGGTACAGCTCCGCCGCCCGGCGGGTGTCTTTCGTAACGCCGTTTCCGAATTCAAAGCAGACGCCCAGGTTGCACATGGCCCGGGGATAGTCCTGCTGCGCCGCTTTTCCGTACCACACCGCCGCCTGTGTCCAGTCCTGTGCCACGCCCTCGCCAGACTCATACAGATAGCCCAGATTGCACTGGCCCACCGCGTCCCCCTGTTCAGCGGCCCGCCGGTACAGCTCCGCCGCTTTTCCCAAATCCTTCGGCACGCCGTCGCCTGTTTCATAGCAGAGGCCCAGACTGCACATGGCCGCCGGCAGGCCGGCCTCCACGGCTTTTTCGTACCAGCGCACCGCTTGCGCCAGATCCCGCTCCAGTCCCAGGCCCCGCTTGCAGCAAACGCCCATGCAGTGCATCCCTCTTGGGTCTCCCTGCTCTGCCGCCTTGCGATACCACTGAACGGCCCTGGTCAGGTTCCGCTCCACGCCGCGGCCATACTCATAGCACCAGGCCAGATTGCACTGGGCCCGGGCAAAGCCCTGCTGCGCGGCGGCACCGTACCACTTTACCGCCAGTTCCCAGCTTTGCTCCACACCACGGCCGGTCTCGTACAAATACCCCAGGTTGCACTGCCCGGACGGATTGCCGCCCTCCGCCGCCCGGCGGTACAGCTCCGCCGCCTTTTCATAGCTCTGCGGCACACCCTCGCCCCGCTCGTAGCAAACGCCCAGGTCGCACATCGCCGCGGCGGAGCCGGCCTCAGCCGCCTGCTCGTACCACCGGCAGGCCTCCGCGGCGTCCTGCTCCACGCCGATGCCGTAGTCGTAGGCCCGGGCCACGCCGAAAAGGCCCCGGGCAAAGCCAAGCTTTGCCGCGGCGCTGTACCAGCGGAAAGACTCCTGCGTATCTTTTTCCGTGCCCTCGCCGTGCTCACAGCACCAGGCCAGGTTGCACATGCCCCGGGCGCAGCCCAGCTCCGCCGACCGGCGATACCACCGGACGGCCTCTTCCCAGCTCTGTTCCACGCCCTCGCCGCACTCATAGAGGTATCCCAGACAGCAGCAGGCGTCTTCCTCATCCTGTTCCGCCGCTTTGCGGTACCACTCCGCCGCCTGCCGGGGGTCCATAGGAACGCCCCGTCCCCGCTCCAGGCAAAAGCCCAGGCAAAGCTGGCCCCGGGGGTAGTCCTGCTCCGCCGCGGCACGGTACAGCCGCGCCGCTTCGCCGTAATCCTGCTCCACACCCTTGGCATTTTCATAGCACCAGGCCAGGTTGCACTGAGCCCGGGCATACTCCTGGTCCGCCGCCTTGCGGTACCAGTGGACGGCCTCCTGCCAGCTCTGCTCCACGCCACGGCCGCTCTCATAGCAAAAGCCAAGGCAGCATTGGCCAGGTGCGTTGCCCTGGTCCGCCGCGGCGCGGTACCACTTCACCGCCTGCTCCAGATTCTCTGGTATGCCGGTGCCGAATTCCAGGCAGCGCCCCAGCTCCGTCTGGGCCGCGGGATAGCCCAGCCAGGCCGCGGACTGATACCATTTCACCGCCTCGCCGTCATCCTCGTCCACGCCAAAGCCCCGGCGGTACGCCTCTCCCATCTGGAACTGCGCCCGGGGAAAGCCCTGCTCCGCCGCCCTGCGGAAGCACTCCATCGCCTTGCCGTAGTCCCGCTCCACGCCGATGCCGTATGTATAGCAATAGCCCAGATTCGTCAGGGCTGGCAAATAGTCCCGGGCCGCCGCCTGGGCATACAGCACCACCGCCTGTTTTGGGTCCGCCGGCAGACCCACGCCCGCCTCCAGACACCAGCCTAGGTTTGTGAGGCCGGAATCATCCCCCAGGGCCGCGGCATGCTGGTAGCAGGCCAGGGCGTCCGTCCCCCGCTTTTCATCCACGGCCTGGTTGCCCAGCCACACCCAGTCACCACCGGTGAGGTCCTCCTCCAGCAGCGGCGTGAAAAATGTGCCGCCGCACCGGGGACACACATCCGGCTCCTCTCCGGCCAAAAAGCCGCAGTTGGGGTTTTCACAGCGATAGTAATCCATGCTCGTTCTCCTTGCTCATGTATCCGCATCTTCAAATACATCCTGCCGGCTGCCGTAAAATTCCAGAAAGGAGTGTTCACCGCCCCGGTACTTGAAGCCGGGGAACGTATCCAGCTGAACGCCGTGAATGGCGCGGAAAATGCTTTTTTCGATGTTGGGATTTGTTTTTTTCAGCTCCCGCAGCAGAAATTTGATCTCCTGCCGCTTGCTCTCCCCCACGCCGTCGCCGGAGGCGTCCCGGGCCTCCGTAAAGCGGCAGGCGCACTGGAGAAAGCGCAGGTGGTTGTAATTTTTCCAGGCGATGATATCATCCTCGTGGACGCAGTACAGCGGCCGGATCAGCTCCATGCCGGGGAAATTTTTGCTGGTGAGCTTGGGCGGCATGGCCTGGAGCTGCGCGCCGTAAAACAGCCCCAGCAGCGTGGTCTCCACCACGTCGGAAAAATGGTGGCCCAGGGCGATCTTATTGCAGCCCAACTCCTGGGCCTTGCTGTACAAAAAGCCCCGGCGCATCCGGGCGCAGAGGTAGCAGGGATTCTTCTCCACCTGGACGGTGACATCAAAAATATCACTTTCAAAAATGGTGATGGGAATGCCCAGCAGCGCCGCGTTGGACTCGATCAGCGCCCGGTTGGCCGGGTTGTAGCCGGGGTCCATCACCAGAAATTCCAGCCCGAAGGGCCGGTCCGTGTGGCGCTGGAGCTCCTGCATCAGCTTGGCCAGCACGATGGAGTCCTTTCCGCCGGAGATACACACGGCGATGCGGTCGCCGGGCTCCACCAGCTCATACCGCTTCACAGCGGCAATAAAGGGGTTCCACAGCTCTTTTCTATACTTTTTAATGAGACTGCGCTCCGCGATCTCCCGGGGTGAAAGTTCTCTGGACATATGTTCCTCCATGGAATTTCGTCCGGCAGCAAAAAGAATGGAAATGCCGCCGGCTGCGTAATATGATTTTTCGTACGAGCAATGGCGCCGGCTGGGCAGGAACCTGCTCTGGGTCCGCGGGCCGCTGACGGCGGATCTCCCGGCCCTTGCCGCCGGCGGGACCACGGTCCCGCCGCTTTTTCACAGCCAGATGGCCCCCAGCCGCAGCAAGGAGGCAAAAGTCCGGCGATACCAGGGCCGTTTCTCCCATTCTTCCAGGGTATACCGGGCGCTTTGGCCCATAATATTGTCCAGGTCCTCCAAAAGCTCCTCCACCACCGGCATATGGTACAGCAGCACACCGCACTCATAGTGGAGCTGGAACGTGCGGTAATCCATATTGGTGCTGCCGATTAGGGCCACCTCCCGGTCCACCATGACGCTTTTGGCATGGAGAAAGCCGGGGGTGTACTTGTAGATCTTCACACCGTGGCGCAGCAGCTCACCCCAGTAGGTCTCCGCCACCAGATAGGTGAGCTTGTGGTCCGGCACGGCCGGCACCAGCAGCCGCACATCCACGCCCGCGTCCGCCGCGATATACAGGGCCTTCTGCATGGAGTCCTCCACGGCGTAATAGGGCGTGGTGATATACAAAAACCGCTTGGCGGAGGCCATGAGCTGGATATAGGTCTCCTCGATGGGATTGTCCGGATTGTTCACAGGGCCGTCCGTGAAGGGCTGGCAATAGCCCACGCCGGCGCCGCCGTGGCGGGGGCGGTAAAAATCATCCTCATTGGGCAGCGTCCGTCCCATCATCTTCCACATCTGGATGAACTGGACCGCGAAGCCCCAGGCGCCGTCGCCGTCGATGCGGACAGCGGAGTCCTTCCAATGACCGAAGCGGACATACAGGTTGGCATACTCGTCCGCCACGTTGATGCCGCCGGTATAGGCAGTGGTGCCGTCGATCACGGCGATCTTCCGGTGGTCCCGGTAGTTGAAGTAAATACGGTTCACATACCGGTGAACGGGATTGAACACCTGCACCTCGATGCCGGCGTTCTGCATGGCCTGAAGGGTGTCATCCGACAGGCGGGTGAGGTTGCCGAAATCATCAAAAATGATGCAGACCTCCACGCCGGCGGCGGCCCGCTCCTTTAAAATGGAAAAGATGTGGTCCCACACCTGTCCCTCCGCCAGAATGTAATACTCCAAAAAAATGTAGACCTCCGCCTGGCGAAGCCGCTCCGCCAGGTCATCAAAAAACGCCCCGCCGTCGGAAAAATAATGCGCGGAGGTATTGCGGTACAAGGGAAATCCCTTTTTCTGCAAATAGGAGGCCAGCCGTCCCCAGTCGGGAGACTGCCGCTTCAGCCGGGCAATATTGTTGTCACACTCCATGCGGGCGCTCTCCCGCTCCCGGATGGGCGCGACCTTTTTCAGGCTCAGACTCTTGGATTGGTGGGTGCCGCCCCACAGGCAGAACAGGATCATCCCCGCCACCGGCAGGGCCAACAGCAGGCACATCCACACCAGCTTATAGCTGGGGCTGCCCGGCCGGAGATAGACCCGGATGGCCGCCACAGCGCCGATGAATTCCAAGGCCGCGTAAAAATAGCTGGCCTTCTCCCGCAAAAAATGCGTCAGCAGCAGCGTGGTGGCGATTTGAGCCAGGACAGTCAAAACGCACATGGACAAGCTGGTAAACGCTGAGATGCGCCGTTCGGTGCGCTCCGGCGTCCGGAGCCGGTTTTTCCGCATAAATGCCACCTCCCAAGAAACAGTATCCTGTTTATTTTAGTATTATACGCAAAATTGCCGTCTCCTGCAACCAACATTCTGTAAACAAACCGGCCCCGCCTGTCGGCGGGACCGGTCATATGTCATCATTTTTTCCGGCGCAGCAGGTCCTGCTTGATGTCCCACAGCCTTTGGCTCAGATCCACATAGTAGTTGTGGGGGTTTTCAAACCGCTTCACCTCGTCCCACAAAGCGTCCACCTGCCGGGCGCAGTACGCCTGGATCTCCTGAAGGGTGGGCCGCTCATATACCAGCTCTCCCCCCTGGAACACCGGCACCTGAAGGGACTTGATGGTGAAGTCCGTATAGGTCTTGCGCTTCCAGGTAGCCTGGGGATCAAACAGCTCCAGAGGCTGCGTTTCGTCCACCGTCTCGTCCCAGACGGTGATGTAGTCCGCCTCGGCCTTGCCGGTCTTTTTGTCAAAGATGCGGTAAACCTTTTTAAAGTGAGGATTGGTGATCTTGTCCACATTCTCGCTGACCTTGATCTTGGGGACGATGCCGCCCTGTTCATCCTCCACGGCGGCCAGCTTATACACGCCGCCGAACACCGGCTGGCTGCTGGCGGTGATCATCCGCTCGCCCACGCCGAACATGTCGATCCGGGCCCCCTGCTGCAGCAGGTCCCGAATAATGTATTCATCCAAAGAGTTGGACGCGGAGATCTGGCACTCTGTCCAGCCGGCCGCATCCAGCATTTTCCGGGCCTCCCGGCTGAGATAGGCGATGTCGCCGGAATCCAGGCGGATGCCGCATTTTTTAATGCCCAAGGGCTTGAGGACCTCATCAAAGGCCCGGATGGCGTCGGGCACACCGGATTTCAGCACGTTATAGGTGTCCACCAGCAGCGTCGCGTTGGTGGGATATATCTCACAATAGGTCTTGAAGGCCTCGTACTGGCTGTCGAACATCTGGACCCAGGAGTGAGCCATGGTGCCGCAGGCGGGAACGCCGTAAAGCTGGTCGGAAATGGTGCAGGCCGTGCCCTTGCAGCCGCCGATATAGGCCGCCCGGGCGCCGGAGATGGCGCCGTCTGTGCCCTGGGCCCGGCGGGAGCCGAATTCCAGCACCGTCCGCCCCTGGGCCGCCCGGCAGATGCGGTTGGCCTTGGTGGCGATGAGGCTCTGGTGGTTGACGGTCAGCAGGGTGAACGTCTCAATGAGCTGGGCCTCGATGGCCTTGGCCCGAACGGTCACCACCGGCTCCCGGGGGAAGATGGGCGTGCCCTCGGGAATGGCCCAGATATCGCCGGTGAATTTGAAGTTTCGCAGGTATTCCAAAAACTCCTCGGAAAACAGGCCCTTGCTCCGCAGGTAGGCAATGTCCTCCTCGTCAAAATGCAGGTCCAGAATATAGTCGATCAGCTGGTCCAGACCCGCGCAGACAGCAAAGCCGCCTTTGTCCGGCACGTCCCGGAAAAACACGTCAAAATATGTCACACGGTCCTGATATCCGGCCTGAAAATAACCGTTGCCCATGGTCAGCTCGTAAAAATCGCAGAGCATGGTCATATTCAATTTCTGTTCGGTCTTCATAGCGCACCTCAATGCTCACAGTTTGACACCGCGAAGCGATGTCTTGTCACTTGACTTGATGATAAGCATTATAAGCGCGACGCCCCTGAAAAGCAATCGTTTTTCAAAAAATATGTCAAAATTTTGTCAAATTTCAATTGACAAGTCCCCCGCCCGCTCCTATGATGGAATTACCGGGCAGAAACGCCCAACAGAAAGGAATTACCATCATGGATGTGATTTTAGGGATCGATATCGGCGGCTCCACCACCAAGATCGTGGGTCTGCGGACTGACGGCAGCGTGGTGTCCATGCTGCGGGTCCGGGCGGAGGACCAGGTGACCAGCCTGTACGGCGCCCTAGGCAACTACCTCACCAGCAGCGGCCTGACGCTGGGGGATGTGCGGCGGGTGGTGCTCACCGGTGTGGGCTCCAGTTATGTGGACGGAGACATCTTCGGCCTGCCCACCTGCAAGGTGGACGAGTTCTCCGCCAGCGGCACCGGCGCCCTGGCCCTGTCCGGCCAGGAGCAGGCAGTGGTGGTCACCATGGGCACAGGCACCGCCTTCATGTGGGCGGAGCGCGGCAGCGCCGTCCGCCACCTGTGCGGCAGCGGCATCGGCGGCGGCACACTGGGCGGCCTGTGCCGGAAGCTGGTGGGCATGGAGCGGTTCGGCCAGATCAAAAAGCTGGCGGAGCAGGGCGACCTGGCCCAGGTGGACCTGACCATCGCCGACATCACCTGCCGCCCCGCGCCCACGCTGGATCCCGCCCTCACCGCCGCCAACTTCGGCAATCTGGCGGAGGACGCCTCCCCCGCCGACCTGGCCGCCGGCGCGGTGAATCTGGTGCTCCAGGCCATCGGCACCATGACGGTGCTGGCCTGCCAGTGCTGCGGCACCCGGACCGTGGTCCTCACCGGCTCCATG
>JAETPK010000127.1 GCA_021771265.1 Oscillospiraceae bacterium | reverse complement strand
GAAGCCCTCCATGGTCAGGATGCCGTCCATGCCGTCCACGCCGAAGAAGGTGGGGGCATAGCCCATGGCGTCGGCCTGGTTCAGAATGACGGAAGCGGGCTGATAATAGATGGGCAGGAACACGGTGTCAGCGCCGGCGGACTGGGCGCCGGTCAGCTGCACGGAAAAGTCAGTGGCGGTGTCAGCGGTGAAGGTGCCCTCATAGACGATGTCCAGGCCCTTTTCAGCGGCCTCAGCCGCGAAAGTGTCGCGGATGCCCTGGGAATAGGCGTCATCGTTGCGGTAGATGACAGCGACCTTGGCGCCGGCCATGTTCTCGCTGATGTAGTCGGCGGAGGCAACGCCCTGGTTGGGGTCGGTGAAGCAGACCTGGAACACGTTGTCCTTGCCGTCGATGACATCAACGGAGGAGGCGGAGGGGGTCAACATGAAAGTGCGGTCGGCGTTGGTCTGGGAGGAAACAGCGACGGAGGCGCCGGTGGTGGTGGGGCCGACCAGGACCTGCATGCCCCAGTCCATCAGGATGTTGTAAGCGTTGACGGACTTCTCGCCGTCCGCCTCATCGTCCTGAGACTGCAGCTCGAACTGGATGGCGCCGCCGGCGGCGTTGATCTCATCCACGGCGATCTTGGCGCCGTTGGCAACGGCCTGGCCATAGATGGCGGCATCGCCGGACAGGGGGCCGATGGTGCCTACTTTGAATACGGATGCGGAGGACTCGGAGCCGGGTGCAGCGGGGGCCACGGCGGGAGCCTCTTCAGTCTTGCTGCCGCAGGCGGCAAGGCTGAGTACCATGACCATGGCCATGGCAAGACATGCAAACTTTTTTTTCATCTTTCTTTTCTCCTTTAGAAATGAAATGAATTATACAAAAAAGCGGTCCCGCCTTTCCGCGGAACCGCTTTACTGTATCAAAACAGTTATAGGCGTTTTCGCATCACAGGCGTACAAATCAACACCAATACCAACAGGACTACCAGCAGGAACAGGCCTACCAGACGAACCAGGCCGAAAATAATAATGGACGCCAGAATAATGGCGTCCAGAATCAGAGTGGTGGTATTGTTAGAAGCGCAGCAAGCAGGACGGGCGCAGAAGAAAGAAGCCTCTGCCTGGCAGGCGGACGCGTGAGCAGACATTGTGTTGCGGCTGTTGAACTGAGACTGCATCATGGCGTTGGGCTCCTTTCTGAAAGTTTTGCTTGAAATTTGTTTTTATTTTACCTACTCAAAGAGCTAAAGTCAATGTATGTTTTACCGGAAAAATAAATGGAAAAACTGCGAAAATAGCAAAATGATTGTGCAAAAATGATAAAAGCAAGCAAGAGACATAGAAGATGGTTGCAGAGAGCAACGAAACTCCCGTTGACACAGAGGATGGATGTGGTATTATTTGAATAGACTTTTTACATATACGCAAACGTTTGAGAAAGGTGGGAGCGGCGATGGGCACAGTCCTTGGATATCTGCGGCCATATAGCCGCCGTGTGGCCTGCGGCGTGGCCATCAAGTTCACGGCGGCGGTGTTGGAGCTGACTCTACCGCTGTTGCTGGCCCATATCATCGACACGCTGGTCCCCGCGGGGGACCTGGCGGCCATCTGGCGGATGGGCGGCCTCATGGCACTGCTGGCCTTTGGCGCCGCCGGCTGCAACATCACGGCCAACCGCATGGCGGCCTGGGTCTCCATGGAGATGACCCGCGCTTTGCGGCGGGACCTGTATGACCGGGCGGAGCACCTATCCTGCGCCCAGATGGACCGCTTATCGGTGTCCTCCTTGGTGTCCCGCCTGACCAACGACACCTATAATGTTCACCAGATGTTCGACAAGGTCCAGCGGGGCGGCATCCGGGCGCCTATGCTGGTGCTGGGGGGACTGGTGCTGACCTTTTTGCTGGAACCGGCCTTGGCGCTGGTGCAGTTGGTGGTGTGCGGCGCTACCTTCGTCACCATTTGGTTGGTGACCCGCCGGGGCATTCCCTTCTACACCAGGGCGCAGACGGCGGTGGACACGGTGGTCCGGGTCATCCGGGAAAATGCCTCCGGCGTCCGGGTCATCAAGGCGCTGGCCTGTCAGGGCCGGGAGCGGGAGCGGTTCGCCAAGGCCAACCGGGAGGCCCGGGCGGCGGAATCCGCCGCCGGCACGGTCATGGCGGCCGCCAATCCCATGACGGATTTCCTGCTGAATTTGGGACTGGTACTGGTCATTCTGGTGGGCGCCCTGCGGGTGGACCAGGGGCGGATGGCCTCCGGCCAGATCGTGGCGTTCCTGTCTTATTTCACCCTGATCCAAAACGCCACCTTGGGTATGGCCAAGGTCTTTGTAAAGATCAGCAAGGGCGCTGCCTCCGCCCGCCGCATTGAGGAAGTGCTGAAAGCCCCTATGGAGCAGCCTGTTCAGCCCCATGGAGGGGAGCGGGGCTGCGAATTGGGGATGGACGGCGTATCCTTTTCCTATCTGGGTGTGGAGAAGGACGTGGAGGATGCCTCCTTTACCTTGCAGAAAGGGGAGACCCTGGGGATCCTGGGCCCCACCGGCAGCGGCAAAACAACTTTGGTGAGCTTGCTGCTGCGCCTGTACGACGCGGGCGCGGGCATCGTCTGGGTGGGCGGCCGTGATGTGACGTCCCTGCCGAAAAAGGAGCTGCGGGGCCGCTTTGGCGTGGTGTTTCAAAGTGATGCGCTGCTGTCGGAAAGCGTGTATGAAAATATTTCCTTCCTGCGGAACATCCCCCGGCCAGAGGTGGAGGCGGCGGCCAAAACGGCCCAGGCCTGGGAGTTCATTTCTCGCCTGCCGGAGGGATTGGATACAAGGGTGGATATTCGAGGCGCCAACCTGTCCGGCGGACAGCGGCAGCGCATCCTGATTGCCCGGGCGCTGGCGGCCCGGCCGGCGGTACTGGTGTTGGACAGCGCGGACAGCGCACTGGATTACCGGACCGCCGCGGACCTTCACGCCGCTATCCGGCGGGACTGTCCGGGGACCACGCTGGTGGTGATCTCGGAGCGGATCGCCTCCTTGAAGGGGGCGGACCGCATCCTGGTGATGGAGGATGGCCGCATTGCGGACCAGGGCACCCATGATGACCTGCTGACCCGCTGTGAGCGTTACCGCCATATGGCGGAATTGCAGATGGGAGGCGG
>JAETPK010000126.1 GCA_021771265.1 Oscillospiraceae bacterium | reverse complement strand
GAGACGATGAGCAAAATGCCCTTGTACTTGGCTTTCAGTTTCGTAGGGTACACCGGCTTTCTTTCGTGTGGATGCTTTTATTTGCCCTGGGCCCGGAGACGGGCCGCCTCCTCTTCCCGCTGGCGGCACAGGTCCGCCCACTTGGGCACCTTGTCCAGGGCCTGGGAGAATTCTTCCAGCAGCTCCGGGATGTGGATGCCCTGGGGGCAGATGGCGGCGCATGCGCCGCAGCCGATGCAGGCGGAGGGCCGTTTGTCCTCCGGCAGGGCCTCGATGCGCATGGCCACGGTGAAGGTGGGGGAGAATTTCAGATCGTTATAGGTGTGCAGCAGCATGGGGATATTCAGCCCCATGGGGCAGCCGTCGCAGCAGTAGCGGCAGGCGGTGCAGGGAATGGCGTCCATCATGCCCTCCGCCACACTGTACAGGGTGTTCACCTCCGCCTCGTTCAGAGGCTTTTCCCGGGAGAAGGTCTGGATGTTGTCCCGCATCTGCGCCATGTCGGACATACCGCTGAGGACCACAGTCACGTTGGGCAGGCCCTGGAGCCAGCGGAAGCCCCAGGCGGGGATACCCTCCCCGGGCCGCAGGCCCTTCAAAAGGGCCTCCTCTCCGTCGGACAGCTTCGCCAGCCGGCCGCCCCGGACCGGCTCCATGACCCACACGGGGATGCCCCGCTCCGTCAGCAGCTCATACTTGCCCTTGGCGTCCTGGAGCTTCCAGTCCAGGTAATTCAGCTGGATCTGGCAGAATTCCATCTCGCCGCCGCAGTAGTCCAAAAATTCCCGCAGGACGTCCACGCCGCCGTGAGAGGAAAAGCCCAGATGGCGGATGCGGCCCAGGCGCTTTTGCTCCACGAAGTAGTCCACGATGCCCCACCGGGGGTCCATATAGGTTTTGATGGAGTTTTCGTACACGTTGTGGAGCAGGTAAAAGTCAAAATACTCCACGCCGCACTTTTTCAGCTGCTCTTCAAACACCGCCGCCGGGTCGTAGGAGGCGCTGATCTGGTGGCCGGGGTATTTGGTGGCCAGGTAAAAGCTGTCCCGGGGATAGTCCGCCAGGGCCTTGCCCACCACCACCTCGGACATGCCGCCGTGGTAGGGATAGGCGGTGTCAAAGTAGTTGACGCCGTGGTCCATGGCGTAGTGCACCATCTCCGCCGCCAGCGGCTCGTTGACAGAGCCGTCCTCCAGCACCGGCAGCCGCATGGTGCCAAAGCCCAGGGCGGACAGCTTCAGTCCCTGAAAATCATGGTAGATCATAGGTGGTCCTCCTTTTTCACCCGCCGGACGGCGGTGTGTTCCTTCTCTTTTATTGTACAAGTCCCGTCCGCCGCCGTCAAGAGCGGGAGACCGTTCTTATCCCAGGGCCACGTCCAGCACCATCATCACCAGAAACCCTCCCACAAAGCCGCAGGTACCCGCCCGGCTGTGGGCCTGTGGCACCAGCTCCTCCACCACCACGTACAGCATGGCGCCCGCGGCAAAGCTCAGCAGCCACGGCATCAGCGGATGAATCACGCCCGCCGCCAGCACCACCAGCACACCGAACACCGGCTCCACGCTGCCGGAGAGTGTTCCGCCCAGGAATGCCCGCCGCCGGGAAAACCCCTCCTGCCGCAGGGGCAGGGAGATGGCGGCGCCCTCGGGGAAATTCTGGACGCCGATGCCCATGGCCAGGGCCGCGGCTCCCGCCAGGCCCTCCCCTTCCGCCGCCAGGGCGAAAGCCAGGCCCACCGCCATGCCCTCCGGCACGTTATGTAGGGTAATGGCCGTCATGAGCAGGGTGTTCTGCCGCCAATCCTCCCGGGGCACCTGCCGCAGGCGGGGCAGCAGACTGTCCAGCGCCGCCAGGAACACCACGCCCAGCAGCATCCCCGCCGCCGCTGGCAGCCAGCCGGGGACCTTTCCCTCCGCCTGAGCCTGTTCAATGGCCGGCAGCAGCAGGCTCCAAACGGAAGCCGCCGTCATGACCCCGGCGGCGAAGCCCAGCATGGTCTTTTGAAATTTAGGCCGGGGCTCCCCGGAGAAGAAAAACACCGTGGCGGCCCCCAATGTGGTCATAAGAAAGGTAAAGCCGGTGCCGAGAGCGGCCCAGCCGAGAGAACGCAGCATACGCATCAACGCCTTTATCCGGATTCAGGCGGAAGGCCGCCTGTATGCCAGTATAAGCGCCGCCCGCATGTCCGGTGCGGGACACAAAAACCGGGCGGCATCAACCGCCCGGCCCCATCCGGTCATTCATTCTCCTGTTCCCTCACCCGCCGTCTCAGCGTGACATTCAGCCAAAGCTGGTATCCCATACCGCCGAACAGCAACGCTAGGCCCGGCTTCCACGCTTCCGGCCGCAGGTACACCAGCCCCGCCAGCACGAAAACCAGCGCCAGCTACAGGAGCTGCTTTTGCGGCAGGAGCATGACAAGCACACCCAAAACCGCCAGCACCGCGCCAAACATCCGCACGGGCCAGGCCCATTTCCCCAGCCGCTTCCGGGCCGCCCGGCGCTGCTTTTCCTCCCGTTCTTTTGTTTGGGCACACCAGGCTTCATTCAGAGCGCGCCAAAGGTGAATGGCGCTGATGCCTATCCATCCCATTCCGAACAAACCGCCAACACCATTGCCCCGCAGCAGCAGGGCAACGCCCACGCCGAAGCCAGCCGCACCCAATGCAAATTCCGACCAGCTGTGGACCCGCATAGCGCTTCCTCCCTTCGTTTCCCGTGTCCTGCAGATTCTGTCCCTCCGTGTGCATTCCAGTAGCTGGAGCTCGCCTGTCGAAACGATGTCAGCTTCTTTTCCCAAGCGCATGATACCAGCTCACCAGGCAGACGGCATTTGCCGCCAGCAGGTGAAGGGCCATGTTCGGCACGGTGAAATTGTACGTGTTTGAAACCTCGCCATACTCCAACAGATACCGGCAGCCCATACCGGCCAAAATATGGATACAGTTAAATCCCAAAAGCGTCAAAACGGTCTTGGCGGCAGCCCCTTTTCGCAGTGGGAACGCCGCCGCCTCAATGATTCCCAGCTCATAATACGCCAGCACCGCCGTGCTCAAGGTCAGCAGGCGGATGTCAAGGGAGAAGTCCTTTGTCAGGTTGAACACAGGAAATGCAAAGCAGCCAAAAAAGACACCCAGCACCAGCGCCGCACACAGAAGGGCCTTCGGATGAGAGGCTCCGGCTTCAAATGCCTTGCCCATGGTCCGTGGAGACCCGCCATCAGCGCTTTTTCCGTTTATGTAATGTATCCTGAATAATAGAAAAAGCCTTATGTTTCAAGCCATAGAAGCCCATCCGTGGTATAATAGGTGCAAGGAAAACAGCAAAAATCGAGCAAAAACCTTGCACTTGGAGG
>JAETPK010000013.1 GCA_021771265.1 Oscillospiraceae bacterium | reverse complement strand
CCCCTGCCCAAGCACGTGTTCGGCCACGGCTGGCTGCTGCTGGACGGCGGCAAGATGTCCAAGTCCAAGGGCAACGTGGTGGACCCCTATATCCTGGCGGAGAAGTTCGGCGTGGATGCCCTGCGCTTCTTCCTCATGCGGACCTTCCCCTTCGGCTCTGACGGCAACTTCTCCAACGAGCTGCTGATCCAGACCATCAACACCGACCTTGCCAACGACCTGGGCAACCTGGTGAGCCGCACCACCGCCATGGTGGGCAAGTACTTCGGCGGCACACTGCCGGAGGGCTGCGGGACCTGGGCCGCTCCAGAGAGCTTTGACACGGACCTCATCTCCATGGTCTCCGCCCTGCGGGACACCTACGAGGCCCAGATGGAGGCCTGCGCCCCCCACAACGCCCTGGCCGAGGTGTTCAAGGTCATTCAGCGGGCCAACAAGTATATCGACGAGACGGCTCCCTGGGCCCTGGCCAAGGACATGGAAGCCAACGGAAAGCGTCTTGCCCACGTGCTCTATAACCTGCTGGAGGCCACCCGCGTCTGCGGCATTCTGCTGACGCCCTTCATGCCCGAGAGCATGGACAAGCTGTTCCGCCAGATCGGCGCCGGTCCCGAGGCCCAGACCTGGGATTCCGCCAAGGTGTGGGGCACCCTGCCGGAGACCACCGCCGTCACCAAGGGCGAAAACCTGTTCCCCCGCATCGACATGGATAAGGCTCTGGAGGAGCTGGAAGCCGCCGCCGAGGCCGCCAAGAAGGCCGCTCTGCCCGCCATCGAGGTGGAGCCTCAGCTGACGGAGAAGGTGGACTTCGACACTTTCTGCAAATCCGATTTCCGGGCCGTGAAGGTGAAGGCCTGCGAGAACGTGAAAAAGAGCGAGAAGCTTCTGCGCTTCACCCTGGATGACGGTACCGGCACGGACCGGCAGATCCTCTCCGGTATCGCCAAGTGGTACAAGCCTGAGGACCTGGTGGGCAAGACTCTGGTGGCCATCGTGAATCTGCCGCCCCGGAAGATGATGGGCCACGAGAGCAACGGCATGCTCATCTCCGCCGTCCACACCGAAAAGGGCGAGGAGAAGCTGAACCTCATCATGGTAGATGACAGCATCCCCGCCGGCGCTAAACTCTGCTGAGAAGCAAAACCACACATGAAAAGCCGGGAGACTGTTGTCTCCCGGCTTTTTTACCGCTTCACAGGCGGACGGCACACAGCTCCGTGTACACCAGCCTGCCCTCCACCCGCTCAAGCCCGCCTGCCGCAGGGCGTTTTGCACCCGGAGGGCCAGGGCCTCCAGCCGCTCATTGTTCCGGACCCCCGCCCACCAGAGGTCCTCAAACCGGCCCAGACCTCCCACGGTCAGGGAGAAAGCGCCGCCGGTGCAGGCCGCCGCCAAGGCCCTTCGGACCGGAGCCGAATCCTCCACCTCTCCTAAGAAAGCCAGGGTCAGGTGCAGATTCTCCGGCCGGGTGAAGGTGCCCTGCCCCTGGCGGCGCAGGGCATCCACCGCGTCCAGCAGTACCGCCCGCGCCGCCGGGGAAAAGCGGATGGCCACGAACAAGCGCATGTTTTTCCCTCCTCTTTTTGTTTCGGCGTTGTATTTTATCCTAGCATGGTGTTACAATGGTTGCAATGTTTTCAATGCGGGAGCGTGTTTATGAGACTGCAAAGCGCGATTTTTGATATGGACGGCACCCTGCTGGACTCCATGTTCATCTGGGATGACCTGGGCCCCGGCCTGCTGCGGCGGCAGGGCATCCAGCCGGCGCCGGACCTGGCGGAAAAGCTGAAGGTCATGACGCTGCGCCAGGGGGCCGCCTACTGCAAGGAGGAATACCACCTTCCCCAATCCGTGGACGATGTGGTCCGGGACATTGAGGCTCAGGTGGAGGACTTTTACCGCAGCCAGGTGGAGGCCAAGCCCGGCGTGAAAAAATTCCTGTCCCTTCTGAAAATGGAGGGGGTGTGGATGTACGTGGCCACCGCCACGGACCTCCATCTGGCGGAGGCGGCTCTCCGCCACGCCGGCATCGACGGCTATTTCCGGGGCATTCTCACCTGCGCCGAGGTGGGCCAGGGGAAGGAGAGTCCGGAGATCTATGAGCGCGCCATGCGGCGGCTGCGGTCCACAAAGCGGGACACGGTGGTGTTTGAAGACGCCCTTCACGCCATCCAGACCGCCAAGGCCGCCGGCTTCCGGGTGTGCGGCGTATACGACGATTTTGCCCGGGAGGAGCAGGATGAGATCCGCCGCATCTCCGACTATTATATCCGCTCCTTCGAGGAGATGTTTGAAACGGAGACGCTGGAATAAAAAAATGACGGGCAGGGCCCGTCATTTTTTTCAAAGCTCCTGTAACGTTTCCCTGCCCGGCGGGATATATGGGGGAAAGGAGGGACTTCCATGGACGATATGAACGACATCTACCGCCGGCACGCCCAGACCGTCTATAAGTTCCTCCTGGCTCAGTGCCATGACGCGGGGCTGGCGGAGGAGCTGACCCAGGAGACCTTTTACCAGGCCATCCGCTCCATCGGCCGGTTCGACGGGAGCTGCAAGGTATCCGTGTGGCTGTGCCAGATCGCAAAGCACCTGTGGTATCAGCACCTGCGCCGGCAAAAGCGGGAGGTGCCCCTGCCGGAGGCGGATACCGGCGCGCCTCTGCCCTCGGCGGAGGAGGACGCCCTGGACCGGGCGGGACACCTGGACCTGCTGCGCCGGGTCCACGCCCTGCCGGAGCCGGGGCGGGAGGTGGTGTACCTGCGGGTGTTCGGCGGCCTCAGCTTCCGGGAGATCGGTGACGTGCTGGGGCGGACGGAGACCTGGGCCAGAGTGACATTTTACCGGGGCAAGGAAAAACTGCGGGATGGAGGTGCCTGTGATGAAAAATGATTTGACCTGCGGTGTGGTGGGAGACCTGCTGCCCGCCTTTGTGGAAGGACTGACCTCGGAAGAGAGCAACGCGGCGGTGGAGGCCCACCTGGCAGCGTGCCCAGCGTGCGCCAGGCTGCGGGAGACCATGGCCGCGCCGGAGGGGGAGCCGGCGGAGGCGGCAAAGGAAGTAGACTATCTCAAGGCCGTGAAGCGGAAAAACGCCCGGCGGGTGGCGGCGGCGGTTTTGTGCACTATCTTCGTCTTTATAGCCGGAATCGGCGCGAAGATATTTTTTGTTGGACAAGAGGCAAATTTGGCGGAGATGTACCTCTTTCCCCGGATCGACGCGGAAAGCCAGGTCTTTCATTTGAATGTGGACGCCACCTCCTCCGGCATCTCCTACTGGGGCTGGGAAACAGCAGAGGAAGACGGCGTCGTGACGGCCACTGTCCGGCAGGGCCCCGTCTCCTTCCTTCATGACGCGGGCTATGGCCGTCTGGAGATCCCATTGGAGGGCGTTCGAGAGATTTACTTCTGCGGCCAGCTTCTCTATCAGGATGGCATGCTGATCCAGTCCGAAACCATCCTGCTGTTTCAATCCCGCACGCCTTATGTCGGCAACGCCCCCGCCCTGGGACACATCGCAGAAATCTTGGGGATCGGCGTTCTCCACGACTACACCGCCAGCTTGCAGACCGCCCAGCGGCCCTATGGCTGGACCATCGAATTTGCAGAGGATGGGACCGGATTTGGAACACATCTGGACAGAGAAATGACCTGGCACGCCCCCCTAATGCTGGCTTTGGTGGAAAATCTCGACCAGGTCTCCTGGACCTATACGGACGGAGGCGTTTTGGAAACACACACCATCACACTGGAGGAAGCAAACGCCATGCTGCCTCAGCTGACGAAAACCTACAACAGGCGAAACGGCACCGATTGGACGCCCAAGGCCAGCGTCAAGGACTACGCGGCGTCTGTGGGAGCGCTCCAACAGCTGTGCGACCTCAGTCAGCTCCTGTACGGCGACTGGCGCTTTTAAAAAATCCGGCCCCTGCATTGGACAGGGGCCGGATTTTCATTTCACATAGAACCGGCAGGCGATGCTTTGCCGGTACGCCTCTCCCGCCCGCAGGAGGGGGGAGGGGAAGTTCTCATGGTGCACGGCGTCGGGGAAGAACTGAGGCTCCAGGCACACGGCGTGGGCAGGACCGTACAGGGCGCCACCCTTGCCCTTCCGGGGCGTCAGGAAGCCGGCGGTGTACAGCTGCATGCCCGGCAGAGTGGTGGTCATGTCCAGGGCAATACCGGTGCGGGGACACCAGAGGGTGGCCGCCGGGGCACCGTTCAGCACAAAATTGTGGTCATAGCCCCGGCTGGCGGACAGGGTCTGGCTGCCCAGCCGCTCTGCCAGCCTGGTGTCCTGCCGCAGGTCCAGCGCCGTGCCCGTCACGTCCGCCAGCTCGCCAGTGGGCACGTTGCCCGCGCCGGCGGGGGTGTAGCGGTCCGCCCGCAGCCGGAGATGATGGTCGTGGACCGGGCCTCCGTTGTGGCCCGCCAAATTATAATAGGCATGGTTGGTGAGATTCACCACCGTGGTCTTGTCGCTTTTGGCCCGGTACTCCATGGTGAGGGTGCGGTTTTGCAGGGTATACGTCACCTCCGCCCAGAGGGCGCCGGGGAAGCCCTCCTCCCCGTCGGGGGAGTCCAGGGTGAAGGTGACGCTGTTTTCCCCGCAGGCATAGCGCCACAGCTTCTTGTGGAAGCCCTCTCCGCCGCCGTGGAGGGTATTGGTCCCCTCGTTGGCGGTGAGGCGGTATTCTGCACCGTCCACGGTGAAGCGGGCGCCGCCGATGCGGTTGGCGCACCGGCCAATGGTACCGCCGAAGCAGGCATCCTGGTCCCGGTATTCCTCCAGGGTATCATAGCCTAGGCAGATATCCGTGGGCTTTCCCGTCCGGTCCGGCACACAGATTGCGCGGATGGCGGCGCCGTAGGGCAGCAGCTCCACGGAGACATCTCCGTCCGTCAGGCGGATGAGGGGCACGTCCTGTCCCCGCAAAGTGCCGAAAGGTCTTACTTCATACATCCGTCCACCCTCACTTTACGCTTTCGATGAACCGCAAAAACGCCGCCCGGCCCTCGGCCGTGCACTTGTACACGCCGGCGTGCTCCAGCACCTGGGCAAACACGACGCCCACTTCCTTTTTGAGGATGTCCAGGGCGTTTTCCCGGGTAAAGGTATAGCGGCCTTGCAGCGTCTCCGCCCAATCGGCGTGCTTTGCCAGTGTCTCGTCGGCCCGGATGTCCCGGCCGGCCACCAGGGCCTCCGCCAGGAGAGCCAGCTCTCCCTTCAGCCGGGAGGGCAGCACCGCCAGGCCCATGACCTCGATAAGGCCGATGTTCTCCTTCTTGATGTGGTGGAGCTCCTGATGGGGGTGATACACCCCCAGGGGATATTCCTCCGTGGTGATGTTGTTCCGCAGCACCAGGTCCAGCTCGTACTTGCCGTCCCGCATCCGGGCGATGGGGGTGATGGTATTGTGGGGCTCGCCCTCCGTCTCGGCGAAAATAAAGGCCGCCTCGTCGGTATAGCCCCGCCAGGCACGCAAAATCTTGTCCGCCAGGTCCACCAATCGCGCATCATCGGCGCAGCGGAGGCGGATGACAGACATGGGCCACTTGACGACGCCCGCCTCCACATCCGCAAAGCCGGGGAAGGAGACCGCCTGCTCCACAGGGGCCTTCTCCATGGCGAAGGTGTAGCGGCCGCCTTGGAAGTGGTCGTGGCTTAAAATGGAGCCGCCCACGATGGGCAGGTCCGCGTTAGAGCCCACGAAGTAATGGGGGAACTGCCGGATGAAGTCCAGCTGCTTGCGGAAGGTGGCCCGGTCGATCTTCATGGGCACGTGGTTCCCGTTGAACACGATGCAGTGCTCGTTATAGTACACATAGGGGGAGTACTGGAAAAACCAATCCTCCTGATTGATGGTAATGGGAATGACGCGGTGGTTCTGACGGGCGGGATGGTTCATCCGGCCGGCGTAGCCCTCGTTCTCCCGGCACAGCAAGCACTTGGGATAGCCGCTCTGGGGCGCCAGCTTGGCGGCGGCGATGGCCTTGGGGTCCTTTTCCGGCTTGGAGAGGTTGATGGTGATGTCTAGATCGCCGTAGGGGGTGGGGGCCACCCACTTCACATCCTTCACGATGCGGTAGCGGCGGATGTAATCCGTGTCCTGGCTGAATTTGTAGTACCAGTCCGAGGCGGTCTCCGGGGACTGGCGGTACTTGTCCCGGAACACCGCCAGGACCTGGGAGGGCCGGGGCGTCAGGACGCCCATGAGCTTCGTGTCCAGCAGGTCCCGGCTGGTGACGCCGCCGTCAATGCGGCCCTGGGCCTCCGCCCAGTCCAGAATGCCGGTCAAAATCTCCTCCAGGGGCCGCTCCACGGGGACGCGCTCCTCCCAATCATCCAGGCCCAGGACTTGCAGCAGGCTGTTCACCGCCCAGGTGAAATCGGCCGCCTCGATCAGGCCCGTTTGCAGGGCGTAGCCCGCCAGGTCCGCGATATACTGATGGATCATGGTGTTTTCCTCCTTTTCACGCCAGGCGGACGCCGCCCTCGGGCCGGATGGTCACCACGTGGCAGCTACCCTGGCCCAGCACGGCCTCCGTCTTCTCCTTAAACCGCTCCAGCATGTCCAGAGGCACAAAGGCCTGGGCCGTACCGCCGAAGCCGCCACCGTGGACCCGGACGGCGCCCCGGCCCTCCAGCAGACTCTCGCACAGGGCGATGGTCACCATCAGCTCCTGGCCCACGGTCTGGCCGGTGGGGATGACGTTCTGGAGGTACATGGCGGAGGAGCGGCCGGACTCCCGGACCAGCTGCAAAAAGCGGTCGAACTCCCCGGCCTTCAGGGCCTGGGCCTCCTCCCGGGCCCGCTGGTCCTCGCCATAGAAGTGGAAAGCCCGGGTCACGGCCCGGTCGCCGGCAGCCTTGCGCACCTGGGGAAGGGCCGCCAGGAACTGCTCCCAGGGCACCTGCCGCAGCACCTCCTTACCGAAGTACCGGCTCACGGCCTTCAGCTCGTCGGTGATGGCGGCGTACTCGCCGGTCAGGTCCGCGTGGCCGGCGCCGGAGTCCAGGATGCACAGGGCATAGCCCGCGGCATGGAGGTCCAGGTCGATGCGCTCCACCACCGGACGCTCCGTGTCGGCAAAGTCGATGGCCACCACGCCGCCCACGGAGGAGGCGGTCTCATCCATGAGGCCGCAGGGCTTGCCGAAGAACACATTTTCCGCGTACTGGCCGATCTGGGCGATCTCCACGGCTGTGCAGCGGCCACCGAAGAACAGGTCGTTGAGCATGGTGCCCATGAGCACCTCGAAGGCGGCGGAAGAGGAAAGACCGCTGCCGCCGGGCACATTGGATACCAAATAGGCGTCCAGTCCGGCGTTTTGCAGGGGGCAGCCCAGGGCGTTCAGCCGGGCGGCCACGCCCCGGATGAGGGCGGCGGAGGTATTCTCCTCCTCAGGCTTGGGGGCCAGCTCATGAAGGTCCACCACGATGAGGGGATACCCCTGGGACTGGACCCGGATCATGCCGCTCTGGTTGGGGGCGGCGGCGGCCAGGATATCCAGGTCCACGCTGGCAGCCAGCACATGGCCGTGCTGGTGGTCCGTGTGGTTGCCGCCTACCTCCGTGCGGCCCGGGGCGCTGAACAATGCCTCCGGCAGACTCTCAAAGGTCTTGGTGAATCCGGCGATGACAGCGGCGCAGCGGGCACGGGCCTCTCCGGCGCCCTCCCGGCCGTACAGGTGGGTCAACTTTTCCCCAAAGGCGGGGTCTTGGATGCGCTTTTCCAGGCTGATGGGTTCCACAGGCGGTTCCTCCTTATGATTCGTTATTTTAAAAGTATCAGTTTCCGCTGCCGCTTTCCATGTCCCGCCGTCGTTTTGGCATGGATTTTAGTTGCAAAACCGATTGCGTGCGTGTATGCTGGAGACAGGCTTGGACCAGAGAGGGGAGTGGGTGTGTTGACAGAGGATTTCAAATACAGCTTTAAGGCCGCTCAGCGGGAGGAACTGTCTCTAATCGTTTATAACACAGGCTTTCAAAAATGCCCGCCGGACTATGGCTGGGGCCCCGGCGTCCGGGACCACTATCTGCTGCACTATATCGTTTCCGGCCGGGGGAGCTACGAGGTCGGCGGCAGGACTTTCGTCCCCGGCGCAGGGGAGGCGTTTCTGGCCTTCCCGGACACGCCCATCTATTACCGGGCGGACAGCGCGGACCCCTGGGAGTATTACTGGGTGGGCTTCGCGGGCCCCTCGGCGGGGCTGCTGCTGGCCCAGACGCCCTTCTCCCGCCGGTCTCCGGTGCTGCGGCCCGCCGCCGGGGAGCAGCTTCGGCAGGCGCTGCTGGATATTTACAAGGCCCGGGGCGGCGACTATCCCAGCGCCGTGCGGATGGCAGGCTATCTCCAGGCCGCCCTGGGGCTTTTGATGGAAAGCGGACAGCGACGGGGAGAGGACGCGCTGGAGGACTACGCCCGGCAGGGCGCTGTCTTTATCCAGCAAAACTACTCCCGCTCCGTCACCGTGGAGCAGATCGCCCGGCAGACAGGCGTCAGCCGCAGCTACCTCTACCGGGCCTTTCAGACCGCCTTCAGCTGTTCCCCCAGCGAGTATCTGACCCGCTACCGCATCCAGCGGGCGGCGCAGCTGCTGCGGCACAGCACTCTGCCGGTGGGGACCGTGGCCACCTCCGCCGGCTTTGAGGACCCCTTTTATTTCTCCCGGGTCTTCCGCCGGGAAATGGGCGTCAGCCCCACGGAATACCGCGCCGGCAGGCCATAATGCGCAAAGGCTTCCCTGCCCGGCGGCGGCAAGCCCCACCGTCTCCCACATTGCGGGAGACGGGGCGCTGTGCTACAATGGGCACCATGATGAAAAAAGGAGCCGTATCCCATGATCAGTCTTTTACTGCTGAAACAGATCGCCCAGCTTTTCTTATGCATGCTGCTGGGCTTTTGCCTGGTGCGCGCAAAGCTGCTGAAGCCGGCGGACAGCCGTGTGCTGTCCGTGGTGGTACTGTATGTGGTGATGCCCTGCGTCATTATCGATTCCTTTCAGATCGACTGCACGGCGGAAATGCTGCGGGGCCTGGCGCTGTCCCTGGGCACGGCGGTCCTCATTCACGGGGTGATGTTCCTGCTGACATACCTGCTGCGGCGGCCCCTGCGGCTGGGCCCGGTGGAACAGGCCTCCGTCATCTACTCCAACGCCGGCAATCTCATCGTGCCTATCATCAGCGCCATCCTGGGCAAGGAGTGGATCATTTTCACCAGCATGTACGTCATTGTCCAGCTGCCCCTGCTGTGGAGCCACTGCCGCATTCTGCTCAGCGGAGAGCGGAGCATCTCCCTGCGGAAGATCTTGCTGAACGTGAACATCGTATCCATTTTGATCGGGGCCGCCCTGTTTTTCCTGCGTCTCTCCCTGCCGGCTGTGATCGTGGGCACCATGGAGTCTGTGAGCAGCATGGTGGGCCCCATGTGCATGATGGTGGCGGGTATGCTCATGGGCAACGTGGATTTCCGCCGCCTGGTGGCCTCCCAGGGCATTTGGAAAGTGGTCTTTTTGCGGCTGGTGGGCTATCCGCTGGTGGTCATGGTGCTGCTGAAATACAGCGGCCTTGCCCGGCTGGCCTCCAACGGAGAGACCATTTTGCTGGTGAGCTTCCTGGCCGCCATTACGCCCTCCGCCTCCTCCGTGACCCAGATCGCCCAGGTCTATGGCAGTGACGGGGAGTATGCCGGCTCCATCAACGCGGTGACCACGCTGCTGTGCATCGTCACCATGCCCTTGATCATTGCCCTGTACCAGCTGTGACGGTATAACGGCATCAAATCAGCAGCTCCCCGGGTCTCCGGGGAGCTGCTTTTTACTCTGTTTTCAAATGGTCCTCCAGATTTTCCGCGGTGACAGAGGCGTAGGGCAGCCAGACATATTTACCGTCCTCCAGCTCCACCGCCGACTCCGGAGCCTCCCCGTCCAGTAGGGCGCAGCTGAGGGCCACGATGCTCTTTGCCTGTCCGGCGGCGTCGTTGCAGACGGTGCCCTTCAGCGTTCCGTTCCGCACGGCCTCCAGCGCCGGCTCCGTAGCGTCCACCCCCACGATATAGGGCAGCTCTTCCACGGTCATTCCCGCGGAAAGGCAGGCGTCGATGGCTCCCAGCGCCATGTCGTCATTGTTGGCGAACACCGCCTCCATGGCGTCGCCGTATTGCTGGAGCCACTGGTTCATACGGGCGCTGGCCTGGCTGCGCTGCCAGTTGGCAGTGGCACTGGCCAGCTTTTCGATCTCCATACCGCCGGCGGTGAGGGTCTGGATGCTGTACTCCGTCCGCAAAAGAGTGTCCTGATGGCCGGCCTCTCCCTCCAACACCACATATTGCAGAACGCCATCACCGCTGCGGTCCAGCGCGGCGGCGTCCTCCCGCCAGGCGTCCAGCACCAGCTGGCCCTGAAGCCGTCCGCCCTGCTCGGCATAGGCGCCCACGTAATAGGCTCCCTCCCAGCGGCGCAGGTCCTCCTCCACCGGCTCCCGGTTGAAAAAGATCACCGGCACGTCCGCCGCCTGGGCCTTGTCCACGATGACGGCGGCGGCAGTGCGGTCCACGATATTGACACAGATGATATCGTAGCCCTGGTTCAAAAAGCGGTCCACCTGTTCGTTCTGCAAGGTTTGGCTGCCCTGTCCGTCCGACAGGCTCAGGTTGATCTTGATGCCCCGCCCCTGCTCCTCCTCCTGGAACAGCTGCTGAAGCTGCCGGGCCATGGTGGAGATGAAGGTGTCGCTCTGGTCATACAGCGCCACGCCCACCCGGACGGTGGGCGCCTTATCCGTTCCGCAGCCGCTCAGCAGCAGCGCCAGCACGGCCAGCAGGGAAATGATTCGTCTCATAGGGCCTCCTTCACCGGATCACCGGAAACAGCAGCTTCTGGCTGTCTGGTTCGTACATATTCTCCCGCCGGAGGATGGAGAACTCCAGCGGGTCCTCCGTCTCCCAGGTCTGATGCCTGGCCAGACGGACCGCCGCCTCCACCGCCAGGTACCCTGCCGCGAATTCGTTTTGCGCGGCGATGGCGGTAATACGGCCCTGCTCCAGTCCCGCGGCGATGGCGGTGCTGGCCCCCGCGCCGTACAACAGGGGCGCCGGCTGCTCTACGGTCTCCAGCACGGACGCGGCCGTCTCCAGCGCGCCGGCCTCAAAGGCCATCACCAGAGACGGACGCAGCTCCGACAGCGCCGTCTTCAGAGCATCGGACAGCGGCCTTTCTCCTGGTGTGCAGACCTCCACCGTTCGCCCCTCTGTCTTCAGCACCGCCGCCGCGGCCTCCAGCCGCTCTCGGACGGCGTTGTCACCGGAGAGACTATCCAGCAGCAGCACCGTTTCACCGGGGCGGACACCGTTCAGGGCGGCCTTGCCCAGAGCGGTCCCAAGAGCGGCGTTATCCGCTCCCACCCAGGCCTTGGCGCCGCTTTCGCCCATATCCGTTTCCATGGTCACCACCGGCACTTGGCCGGCAGCCTGCCTCACACTGTCCGCCAGAGTCTCCCGGTCCGCCGGCACCAGCACCACGCCCCCCGCGCCGCCGCTGACCTCCCGCTCCAAAAGCGCCCGCTGTTCCTCCCCGCTGCCGGCGGTGGTGAGGGTCAGCAGCCGCAGCTCCGCGTTCAGGTCCGCCGCCGCCTGCTCCATACCCTGGCGGGCGGCGTTCAAAGCGGCGGTATCCGTCTCCCGCAGGATGACCGACAGCTCCACCGGCTCCACAGAGCGGCTGGCGGGGTCCGGCTGCACGGCCAGCAGCAAAAACAGCATGCAAAGGCTCAAGAGAGGCACCACCAGCTGCAAAAGGATCTTTCGCTTCATGGCGTCTCCTCCTTTCGATACCGCCGGGCGGCCTCCTCGTCCAGTGCCGGCAGCCGGATGCGGACGGTGGTGCCATCATCCGGCTCACTGAGGATCGTAAGGCCGTAGGCCGGACCGAAAGTCAGCCGCAGCCGCTGGTGGACGTTTCGAAAGCCGATGCCGGAGCCCTTTGCTCCGGCCAGGGCGGTGGGACCGCCGGGGTCCAGCAGACGCTCCACCACCTCCTCCGGCATCCCGGGGCCGTTGTCCGTCACCTGGATGATCACGTCATCCCCCTCCCGGAAGGCACGGACCGCCACCTCGCCGTCGCCGTCGGCGTAGGCCATGCCATGATAGATGGCGTTCTCCAGCACGGGCTGGACAATGAGCTTGATGGTATACAGCCCCTCCACGCCCTCCTCCGCCGTGATGGCGGCGGAGAATTTGTTTTTATAGCGCATTTTCTGGATGGTCAGGTAATGACGGGCGTGCTCCAGCTCGTCGCCGATGGAGATGACGTTGCTGCCCCGGCTCAGGGAGATGCGGAAGAAGCGGGCCAGGGAGGTCAACATGACCACCGCGTCCTGGGTGCGGCCGTTTTCCGTCATCCACACCACGCTGTCCAGGGTGTTGTACAGGAAGTGGGGGTTGATCTGGGACTGGAGCACATCCAGCTCGCTGCGGCGCTTCTGCTCCTCCTGCTGGATGATATCCTCCATCAGGTGGTCCATGGTGGAGGCCATGGACCGCAGAGAGTGGCTCAGGTGCTCCACCTCATAGGGTCCGCCCACGTCAAAGTCAATATCCTTCCTCCGGGCCTCCAGGTCCTTCACCGCCCGGTCCAGCTTTTTCACCGGCGCCGTGATCCACTCCGAAAGGCGCAGGTTCACAAACACCAGCAAAAACACGGAAAACAGCAGCACGAACAGCACAAACAGCACCAGCTGTCCATAATTGTCCCACAGGCTCTCCATGGGCACCACGCCCACCAGCTTCCAGCCGGTATAACCCACGGTCTTTACCGTCACCTGCCGGCGGCTGCCCTGAAAGGTCTCTTTGTGGCTGCCGTCGGAATAGCCGGCGGCGGCCAGGTTGTTCTCCTCCTGGAGACCGGCGTAGATCAGCTGCTGGCGAGGGTGGTAAATGATCTCGCCGCTGCCGTCGATGAGGTAGAGATACCCGGAGCCGGCCAGGTCCACATCCTTGCAGATCTGCTCGATGCCGCTGAAGCTCATGTCCACCAGCAGCACGCCGCCCTCCATGCTGCCGCCCCGGGACAGCTCCACATACCGGCTGAGGGACACCACCCAGCGGTATCGCTGGTCCGGGTCCTCCCACAGATTCTGCACATGAGGCGTGGAAAAATGCAGGTTTTCGATCTTATTGGTGGCCTGGGTAAACCAATCCTCCCACCGGGGGGAAACGCTGTTTTTCAGCTTCTGAAGGGGCGCGTCGGCGACGAGTCCGCCCTCCTGGGAAAACACGGCGATGGACACCAGGGAGTCCCGGTTATTCTCATACAGCAGGTCCAGAGCGGGGGAGAGGCTCTTGTCCTCCACGTCCGTATTTTTGATGACGCTGTAATAAGCGGTGTCCGACACCCGCATGATCCGCCGCAGATAGGCGTCCAGGTTCCAGTTCACCTGGGTCAGCACCCGCTGGCTGTTTTCCGCCTGCTGGGTGTTGTTGGAGGAAGAGAACCGCAGGAACAGCGTCAGACCCAGGCCTACAAGGCCCAGCACCGCCACGGCGGTGAAGGACAGGGACAGGATCATCTGGATGCTGGAGCGGCTGTACAGCTCCTGCCACCGTCGGCGCAAAGACTGAACGGCATCTTTCACCCGCGCCGCCCCCTTTCCCGTGTCGTTAATTTCCGGCGTCCCCCGCTCGGTATTTGGTGGGTGTCAGACCGAAGTGCCGCTTGAAGACATAGCTGAAATAATTGGGATCATCATAGCCGCAGCGGCGGGCAATGAGGTACGTCTTATCCTCCGTGCTGCGCAGCATGGAGGCGGCGGCCTCCATGCGCACCACCGTCACGTAAGCGATGAAGCTCATGCCCACCTCCCGCTTGAACAGCGTGGAAAAATACGCCGGGCTCAGATGCAGATGCTCGCACAGCTTCTCCACCGACAGCTCACTCTCTCCGTAATGGGCGTTGATATAGGCCTTGGCTTCCTTCACCATGCGGCCGGTGGTATCTGTCCGCTGGCGGCGGATGAGGGTCTGGATGCGCAGACACCGCTCCAGGCACCAGCGGCCCATCTGGTCCGGGGAGGTGAAGTCCGTGGCCTGTACGGCGCCGGTGAAGCCGGTGCCAAACACCGTCTCCACCTCCAGCCCTGCGCCCCGGGTCAGCCGCAGCAGGCAGGTGAGCAGCTCCAGAAAAAATAACTGACACTGGGACATGGTCTGACCGGAGGAGCGGACCTTGTCCGTCAGTCGCTCCACCACCGCCCGGACCGCCTTCTCGTCCCGCAGCTTCACAGCGCCGGTCAGCTCCTCCTCATCGCTCTCTGTGAACGCGGGGCGGACACCGGCGTCCGGCTCCAGGTCGCCGATATAAATAGCCTGACCCTTGCCCACCAAGCCCCGGTACTCCAGCGCGCTGCGGGCGCCTGCGGCGGATTGGGGCAGGTCCTCCAGCCGGGCGCAGGGGGCACCCACGCCCACCGTCAGCCGCTGGTCCAGATAGCTCTCCGCCAGGGCGCACACCCGGTTCACCGCCTGGATAAGGTCGTACACCGCCGCCGGCGCCGGCATCGCCGCCAGCAGGGCCACGGAATCGTTGTACAAAAATGTCCGGCAGCGGAGCTGCTCCGGCCGCAGGTTTTCTGAAAACAGCTGCTCCACGGACAGGCTCTCCAGCTCGCTGCGCTCCCGGCCGCAGTCTATGTGGACGATGGCCGCCGCGAAGCAGCCGCCGCTCAGGTCCACATCGTACCGCTCCGCCAGCTCCAACATCCGCTCCCGGGGGACCTGGCCTTCCAGCAGGCGGGTGAAGAACTGCTCCCGCAGGATCGGCAAGCTCTCCTCGTACCGCTGGCGCAGCAGCTCCGCGTTCCGCCGCTCCATCCGCTCCGCGTCCAGCTGGTTCTTTAGCTTCTCCAGCACAGCGGACAGCTCCGCGGCATTGATGGGCTTCAGAATATACTCGGAGACGTTCATCTGGATGGCCTGCTTGGCGTATTCGAATTCGTCAAAGCCGGAAAATACCACGAATTTACTGGCGGGCAGCCGGACCGTCAGGATGCCGCACAGCTCCAGTCCATCCATGAAGGGCATCTTGATGTCCGTCAGCACTACATCCGGCTGCAGGGCCTCCGCCAGCTCCAGGGCGTCTCGTCCGTTTTCCGCCTCGCCCACCAGGGTAAAGCCCAGGCCCTCCCAGTCCATTTTCCGGCTGATGCCCACCCGGATATCCTCTTCGTCGTCCACCAGCAGCACCCGGTATCGCTCCATGCCATCGCCTCCCCGCGGAATGTTTTATGTTCACAGTATACCACGCTTTCCCGGGAAAACAAAGACAAAAGGGCGCGCACGAAGGTGCGCGCCCTTTTGCAGGTTGTGCAGTTACTTCTTCACCAGATACTTCCGCATATCCAGGGCGCAGGCAAACAGGATGATGCCGCCCTTGATGATGTAGAACAGGTCCTGGTTCACGCCGATCATGTTCAGACCAACGAAGATCAGCCGCAGCATCAGAACGCCGATGATGACGCCGCGGATCTTGCCGATGCCGCCGACGAAGGAGACGCCGCCGATAACGCAGGCCGCAATGGCGTCGGACTCGTAGTTCAGGCCGGTGTTGGCGGTGTTGGAGGCCACGCGGGCACCCTCGATGAAGCCGGTGACGGCGTACATGGCGCCGGCCAGGGCAAAGACCATGATGGTGGTGGCGAACACGTTGACGCCGGAGACCCGGGCGGCCTCCTCATTGGCGCCCAGAGCGAACATGTTCTTGCCGAAGGTGGTCTTGTTCCAGATGAACCACATGATGACCGCCAGGATCAGGGAGATCCACACATAGTTGGGAATGGGCGTGCCGGCCACCTTCAGAATGGAGCCGGTGATGAAGCTGCTGTAGGACTTGTCCAGACCGGAGATGGCCATGCCGCCGTTGTTGCCGGCCTTCATGTACAGCAGCAGGAAGGTGTAAATAATGAGCTGGGTGGCCAGGGTGACGATGAAGGGATGCAGCTTAAACTTGGCCACGAAGAAGCCGTTGAACGCGCCGAAGGCGGCGCCCACCAGCATGGCCAGCAGCAGCACCAGCAGCACGGGAGGCGGCGTCAGGTTCACCCACATCTTGCTGGAGGCGGTGACCGCCTGGAGCAGGGAGGCGGAGATACAGGCCGTCAGGCCCACGATACGGCCGGCGGACAGGTCGGTGCCCGTCAGCACGATGCAGCCGCCCACGCCCAGGGCCACCGGCAGATACGCGCAGGTCTGGGCCAGGATGTTGATGACGGAGGCGGGCTTCAGGAAGTTTTGGTTGACGATGGCGATGTAGATAACAGCCACAATCATGATGATGATCAAGGCGTTGTTCAGCACCAGGTCCAGCACGCGCTTGCCGGTCCAGGGCTGTCTGGCCCGGGCGTTGGCCCGGCCCTCTTTTTCCATAGTCTTGGATTCGTTACTCATGGATGGTTTCCCCCTCTTTACACATATTTGGCGGCCAGGGTCAAGATCTCCTCCTGGCTGGTCGTTCTGGCATCCACCTCGCCGGCCAGCTGTCCGCCGGACATGACCAGGATGCGGTCACAAACGCCCAGCAGCTCCGGCATTTCGGAGGAGACCATGATGACGCCCTTGCCCTCTTTCGCAAGGTCGATGATGAGCTGATAGATCTCGTATTTGGCGCCCACGTCAATGCCACGGGTGGGCTCGTCCAGCAGCAGGACCTCCGGCTTCGTCAGCAGCCAGCGGCCGATGATGACCTTTTGCTGGTTGCCGCCGGACAGGGAGCGGATCTGCGTTTTCTGGCTGGGCGTCTTGATGCGCATGGCCTTGATGGCCCAATCCGTGTCCTCCCGCATTTTCTTGTCGTTGAGGCAGATGCCGCCCATGAGGTAGGACTTCAGGTTGGAGATGACGGTGTTGTCCAGAATGTCCCGGATACCGAAGATGCCGGTAGCCCGGCGTTCCTCCGTCAGCAGGGCGAAGCCGTTTTTGATAGACTCCCGGGGATTGCGGTTCTTGATCTCCTTGCCGTGGAGGCGGATAGTGCCGCTGCCCTTGGTCATGGCGCCGAACAGGTTCTCCAGCACTTCCGTGCGGCCGGAGCCGTCCAGACCGGCGATGCCCAGGATCTCGCCCTGGCGCAGCTGGAAGGAGGCATCCTTCAGCCGGGTGTACTTGCCGGACAGGTGCTCCACCTCCAAAACGGTCTCGCCGGGGACGTTTTCCTTGGGGGGGAAGCGGTTGGTGAGCTCACGGCCCACCATCAGGCGGATGATCTCATCCATGGTCAGCTCCTTGGCAGGCCGGGTGGCCACCCAGGTGCCGTCCCGCATGATGGTAACGTCGTCGCTGATGCGGAGGATCTCCTCCATCTTGTGACTGATGTAAATGATGCCGCAGCCCTTGCTGCGCAGCATGTTGATGATGCGGAACAGGTGCTCCACCTCCACCTCGGTCAATGACGAGGTGGGCTCGTCGAACACGATGACCTTGGCATCATAGCTGACGGCCTTGGCGATCTCCACCATCTGCCGTTGGGAAACGGGCAGGGTGGACATGACGGCCCTGGGGTCCACGTGGACCTCCAGCTGCTCGAAGATCTCCTTGGTGCGCTTGCGCATAATGGCCTCGCTGACCATGATGCCGCCCACCTTGGGGTAGCGGCCCAGCCACAGGTTGTCGGTGACGGTGCGGGTCAGGGCCTGGTTCAGCTCCTGGTGCACCATGGCCACACCGTTTTCCAGAGCCTCCTTGGAGCTTTTGAAGTTGACCTCCCTGCCGTCCAGGGTAATGGTGCCGCTGTCCTTGGCGTAAATGCCGAACAGGCATTTCATGAGGGTGGATTTACCCGCGCCGTTCTCCCCCATGAGAGCGTGGACAGTGCCGGGGCGGACTGTCAATGACACGTTGTCCAGTGCCTTGACGCCGGGGAATTCTTTGCTGATATTTTTCATTTCCAGCAGAGCCGGCTGATCCATAGTTTTCTCCTCCTTTGCGGTTTTTCACAGTGCTGCTGAAGCTTCTGCCTCGGCCGCGTCCGCGGGCGCGGCTCAGGCAGCGGCTCCATAACGGGAAACGTGGGATATCAGGCAAGCGGGGCTGCCGAAATCGACAGCCCCGCTCATCTTGCGTGTCATCTTAGGGGCGAGCGAGGTCCCGCCGCTTAGCCGGTGATCTTGGCGTAAGGAACGCGGATCTTGGCAACACCGTCATCCACATTCAGATCGGAGGTGTTGTCCATCAGCTCGGCGCCGTCCTTCACGTTGCCCACCAGGGTCATGATGGTGCTGGCCATGCCGTCACCGTCCTGCTTGACGGTGCCGGTCATCTGGCCTTCCTGGATCTTCTGCACAGCGGAGTCCATGGCGTCCACGCCGTAGACGGGGATGGTGGTGGAGCCTTCGTCGCCGGTGTTGTAGCCAGCGGCCTGCAGAGCGGCCACGGCGCCCTCGGCCATGCCGTCGTTGTTGGCGATGACCAGCTCGATCATGTTGCCGTTGGCCTCAGAGCAGGAGGCCAGGATGGTGGTCATGTAGTCGGTGGCAGCCTGGGAAGACCAGTTGCCGGTGGTATCCACCAGATACTTGGAGGAGTTGTTGGCGTCATAGAACTCCAGAGCGGGCTTGCCGGCGGCGGTCAGCTTGGCGTCGGCGTCCTCCACGGCATACTGGGTGCGGAACTCGGCCTCGGCGTTGCCCTCCTGGCCCTTGAACATCACATAGGTGATGACACCATCGCCGTTGAGGTCCACAGCGTCATAGTTCTCCAGCAGGAAGTCGCCGATCATCTCGCCCTGCATGTGGCCGGCCTCGGGGGCATCGGTGCCCACGAAGGCGCACTTTTCATAGCTGTTCACCACATCGTTGGAAACCTCGCGGTTGAAGAAGATGATGGGGATGCCGGCGTTCTTGGCGGCATCGCAGGCCTGCTGGGCGGAGTCGGGAGAGGACGTCTCCACGATGTTGACGATCAGCAGGTTGGCGCCGTTGGTGATGGCGGTGTTGATCTGGTCCAGCTGGGTGGCCTGGTTGCCGGCGCCGTCATAGTTGTTGTAAGTGATGCCGGCGTTGTTGAGCAGGCCGTCCATGGCGTTGCGGACGGTGGTGATGTACGCGTCAGAGAAGTTGTAATAGAACACGCCCACGTTCAGCTCGCTGGCGGCGGGAGTCTCAGTGCCGGATTCCGCGGGAGCCTCCTCCTTCTTGCTGCCGCAGCCGGCCAGAACGGACAGCATCAGAACAGCAGAAAGAATCAGTGCAAAAGTCTTTTTCATCATTGTTCCTCCTATAAATTTTCAATTCCTGTTGGTCCGCCTGGGGCGGACTTCCGAAGATACTTGTATTATAGCGGCGTCTCTGCGAAAAAACGATAGAAAAATCTTCGCAGTTCTAGGAAAAAAATTCGTTGTTTACTTTTTCATGACGTAAATTTTTCGCAAATTTTTGTGAAAAATGCCAAAATATTGAAAATAATTTTATGTTTTTTCCAATTTCTCATGTTTCTGTTCCCCGCGCAGAAAGGGGAGGGCCTTCCGCCCCGCGGATTTGTGCAAAACTGCCTTTGCATCTTTTTCAGAATTTTGCTATGGTTTTGATACAGCGTGTGGCGTAACTGCGTAAATCCAGTTGCTTGCCCCACGTTTTTTGTTTGATGACAGGACGTGTGTCCGGAAGCGGTCGTTTCCGGCGGGGTCCTGTCTTTTTTATACAAGGAGGTTTTTGAACCATGAGTGAAGCAAACGTCAACGCATTTTTGGAAACAGAAAAGCTTGGCACCCTGATGCGGAAATACTCCGTTCCTTGCGTTATCTCCCTGCTGGTGGCGGCCCTTTACAACATCGTGGACCAGATCTTCATTGCCAACGCGTCCTATCTCGGTTCCTACGGCAACGCCGCCAACACGGTGGTGTTCCCGCTGACGGTGGTGGCCCTGGCCCTGGCAGTCATGATCGGTGACGGCTGCTGCGCCTACGTCAGCATCTGCCTGGGCTCCCGGAACAAGGAGAACGCCCACCGCAGCATCGGCAGCGCTGTGACGCTGTGTGTCGTCATCAGCCTGGTGGTAACGCTGCTGTACCTGCTGCTGATGAACCCTATTCTGACGGCCTTCGGCGGCCGGGTGAACCAGGAGACCTTTGACCTCTCCCGGGAGTACTTTTTCTATATCACACTGGGCATTCCCTTTTATATGTTCGGTCAGGCCATGAACCCCATCATCCGCTCCGACGGCAGCCCCGCCTTTGCCATGGCCAGCACGCTGGCCGGCGCCGCCGTGAACATCGTGCTAGACCCGGTGTTCATTTTCGGCCTCCGGTGGGGCATGATGGGCGCCGCCGTGGCCACGGTGCTGGGCCAGGTCCTCACCGCCGTGCTGTCGGTCTGGTACCTTTGCCACCTGAAGGCCGTGCGGCTGGAAAAGCGGAGCTTCTTCCCCAGCTGGAAGGTCATCCGCAAATTCATCCCCCTGGGCATTTGCAGCTTTCTCTCCCAGATCTCCCTGGTGGCGGCCATGGCGGCCATCAACAACATGATCCGCAAATACGGCGCCCTGGACGAGGTCTTCAGCCAGGAGCAGTACGCCCAGATCCCCATGGCCGTGGTGGGCATCGTCATGAAGTTCTTCCAGATTGTCATCTCCATCGTGGTGGGCATGGCCGCCGGCTGCATCCCCATCGTGGGCTATAACATCGGCGCCGGCCGGGCCGACCGGGCCAAGCAGCTGTTCACCTATCTGCTGACGGCGGAGGCCAGCGTGGGCATTCTCGCCCTGCTGGTGGCGGAGCTGCTGCCGAGTCAGCTCATCCAGCTGTTCGGCGCCAGCAACGAAAGCGTGTATTACACCCAGTTCGCCAAAAAGGCCTTCCGGGTCTACCTGTGCATGCTGCCCCTGGCCTGTGTGAACAAGGCGGCCTTTATCTATCTGCAGTCCCTGGGCAAGGCCCTGCTGTCCACGGCCTTGTCCATGGTCCGCGAGGTGGTGTTCGGCGTGGGCTTCGCCCTGCTGCTGCCGCTGCTGTTCGGACTGGACGGCGTGCTGTACTCCATGCCCGTCTCCGATGTTTTGACTTTTGTCATCTCCGTGATCGCCATCGTATCCACCTATCGCGCCCTCACCGCCCAGGAAGGAGGATCTCATGTCTGAACGCATCATCACCATCAGCCGGGAATTCGGCAGCGGCGGCCGCAAAGGCCCTGAACATTCCCTGCTATGACCAGGAGATCCTGGAGGAGCTGGCCCGGAAGAGCGGCTTTACCCAAGGCTATATCCGGGAACAGGGAGAATACGCCGCCCATGCCGGCTGGCTGTCCAACGCCCTGGCCTCCCGCTTCTCCGACGGTCTCACCTCCCAGGACCGGCTGTGGGTCCTTCAGCGGGAGCTGATCCTGGAGCTGGCGGAAAAGGGCCCCTGCGTCATCGTGGGCCGCTGCGCGGATTTCATCCTCCGGGAGAAGGCGCGGCTCCTCACCGCCTTTATCCACGCGGATATGTCCTTCCGGGCAAGGCGCATTGTGGAGGTCTACGGCCAGCGCCAGGACTCTCCGGAAAAGCGCCTGCAGGACAAGGACCGCCGCTGGGCAGCCTATTACCAGTTCTACACGGATACCCAGTGGGGCCAGGCCCGGAATTACCACACCGCCCTGGACAGCGGCGTACTGGGCATTGAGCGCTGCGCGGAGCTGCTCACCCAGCTGTATTGACTATTGACAAAAAATATCCGGATGGGTCTCCATCCGGATATTTTTATAAGCGCTTCCGCAAATATTCCTCGAGCTGTTGCCGGGGCACGTGCGGCGCGTCATACAGACCCTGGGCGGAATGGCGGCCCGCCTGCCGCAGACTGCGGATGGTGTCGTTCAGCTGCGCCGGGTCATCACAGTAGGCAGACTCCGTGATCTCCAGGACCAGCATGTCCCACCGAGGCCTGAAGCGTTTCGTATTCTCCCTTCAGGATATTGTCCGGCACCGCGCGGTTGACGGCGTTGTCATCCGCGATCAGAACAGTTCCCGCCACAAAAGTCGCCGCTCTTCCCCAAAACGATACATATAGCATATCGTATAAAGGAAATGTCCGCCGAGTACAACCAAAACGCAGCAAAATATCTGTCCCGTCAACAACGCAGCAGCGCCCCCGCCTGACGGCGGGGGCGCTGTTCCACGGAGGGGCGTTCCCTTATTCTCCGCGCTCCTCCACCTCTTCCAGGCGGTGGAGGTGGGGGCTGACGGTGCAGCTTATCTCAGCGGCGTCATTCTTGAATTTTTCCACACTGACGGCGCTCTGCTTCACCGGCTGGATGGTGCCGGCGCCGGCCACACAGCCGCCGGGGCAGGCCATGCCTTCCAGCAGATAACCGTCCCGCTTGCCGGCCTTAGCCATGGCCAGCATCTTGCGGCATTCCCGCAGGCCATCGCCATACTCGATCTTGACCTCCCGGTCGGGGTCCATGTGCTTGATGGCCTCCACCACGGCGGCGGCCACACCGCCGCCCACGGCGAAGCCCCGGCCCATGCCGGTGCCTTCATCCATGTTGTCATCGGGGCCGGGGACGATCTTGGTAAAATCGATGTCCTTGGCGTCGAACATGCCCTGAAGCTCCTCAAAGGTCAGCACAAAGTCCACATCCGAGCGGACGGAACGTCGGTTGGCCTCCAGCTTCTTGGCGGCGCAGGGACCCACGAAGCAGATGCGGGCGTTGGGATGGTCCTTTTTCACCATGCGGGCGGTGATGACCATGGGGGTCAGGGCCATGGAGATGTAATCCTTGAACTGGGGGAACAGCTTCTTGGCCATGACGGACCAGGCGGGGCAGCAGGAGGTGCCCATGAAGGGCTGCTTGGCGGGGACCTCCTCCAGGAAGTCCCTTGCCTCCTCCACAGTGCAGAGGTCGGCGCCGATGGCCACCTCCACCACGTTGGCAAAGCCCAGCTGACGCATGGCGGCCTTGATCTTGGCGGGGGTGGCGTCCTTGCCGAACTGACCCACGAAGGCGGGCGCCACGCAGGCGATGACCTCCTCACTCCGCTTGATGGCAGTGATGATCTGGAAGATCTGGCTCTTGTCGGCGATGGCGGCGAAGGGGCAGTTCACCAGGCACATGCCGCAGGAGACGCACTTGTCGTAATTGATCTTGGCCCGGCCCAGATCATCAGACTCGATGGCGTCCATGCCGCAGGCGGCGGCGCAGGGGCGCTCGATCTTGCTGATGGCCCGGTAAGGGCACTGGTTGAAGCACTTGCCGCACTTGATGCACTTGTCCTGGTCAATGTGGCAGTGCTTGTCCTTATCCAGGTAAATGGCATCCTTGGGACAGACATTCATGCATGGGTGGGAAATGCAGCCCTGGCAGCTGTCGGTGATGCGGACCTGCTTGGGCGGGCAGGCATTGCAGGCGAAGGGGATGATGTTCACCAGAGGCTCCTCAAAATACTTCTGGTCGGTGGCGGCCTCCTGGATGCTGGCGGAGATGGGCATCTGCTCCTCTGCGGACTGCAGATTCATGCCCAGGGCCAGACGAACCCGCTCCTGAACGATAGCCCGCTCCAGAAACACGTCGTGGCGGTGCTTGGCCACCTCGCCCTGGATCATCTTATAGGGGATCTCGTCCACGCGGCTCAAATCGCCGCTCTCGTAGGCCAAACGGGCCACCTCGGTGAATACGTTGCGGCGAATGTCATCCACCGCGCTATGAACACCTCTCATACGCTTTTTCCTCCATATGTGCCGGGCGGTCGCATACCGTCCCGGGTATTGCGGCTCTATTATATAAAAGCCCTTGACCTTTTGCAAGGACCTGCCGCTGGAAAATCCCTGCATTCCCCGATTTTTTCACTTTCTGAACAGCTTCTTTGCCCATCGGAGAAAGCTTTCAGGTGGATTTCAGCTAAAACGTTCATAATAAATGCTATCCTGCGGCGGAGGGTTGTGGTATAATCCTCCATATATCACGACAGGAGGAGTTCCCCTTTATGGATATGGATTGGAGACAAAGGCGACTGATCGCCTTTCTTTCGATGGTGCTGGGCATTCTGGTGGTGGCCGTGCTGCTGGCGGCCGGCTTCCGCTATCACCAGTACCGGCAAACTCTGGCCAGTACGGCGGAAAGCGGCCAGAATGCCGGTGCCGCCGCCCAGCATGCTTACACCGCCCTCACATACAGCAACGGCAGCACGCTGCTTTCCTTCACCGTGGACCCGGAGACAGACCGCTGGATCTGGGCGGACGATCCGGACTTTCCCCTGGATGACAGCACCATCACGGAGATCTTCGGCCTTGCGGCCGGCCTGAAGCCCCAGCAGACCCTGGAGCCGGAGGGCTCTATGGAATCCTACCAGCTGGATGATCCCCAGGCCTATCTCACCGTCACGGATGTCGCCGGCACCGCCACGACCCTGACCTTCGGTAAGACCACCACCGACGGCACCAGTTACTACGCCCTGAAAAACGGCGACGAATCCACTGTGTACATTTACGACGGCGCCCTGATGGAAAAAATGTCCGTCCCCATTTACAGCATGATGGAGCTGCCGGTCCTGCCGGCCCTCACCGGGAAAACGCTGGTGTCCGTCACCTTCAGCGGAGAGGTGCCTACGGTCCTCACCGCCCAGCGGGCGGAGGGCGGCGACGATGCCACCTGGCGCGCCGGCGGCGCCAACGTCACCGATGACCCCGCCGTTCAGGGCCTGTTGGAGGAGCTGGAAATGCTGACCATCACCCGCTGCGTGGACTATAAGCCCACGGACGAGGCCGTGGCCCTGTGCGGCTTTGACGCCCCCGCCGCCCAGATGGAGGCGGTATACCAAACAGAGAGCGGCACGGAGCAGACCGTTTCCCTGACCGTGGGTGCCCAGTCTCTGGACGGCAGCGGCCGCTATATCCGTCTGGACAGCGATCCCACCATTTACGAAGCGGCGGCCGACAGTCTGACCCATCTCCTGGCCATTGGAGCCAGCGGTTTGGAGGGCTGAGGCCGCCCACTCACGGAGGTGCTTTTCTCATGCGTGTACTGATCATTGAAGACGAGGTCCGCCTGGCCGCCACCCTCCAGGACCTGCTGGAGCTGAACGGCTACGCCGCCGATGTCCGCCACGACGGAGAAGCCGGCCTGGACGAGGCCCTGACCGGCATTTACGATGTCGTTATCCTGGACGTGATGCTGCCCAAAATGGACGGCTTCACGGTACTGCGGAGACTGCGGGAGGCCGGCGGGGCCACGCCGATCCTGATGCTCACAGCCCGGTCCGAGCTCTCCGACCGGGTGGAGGGACTGGACCGGGGCGCCGACTATTACCTGACCAAGCCCTTTGAGCCCCGGGAGCTCATGGCCTGTGTCCGGGCCCTGACCCGGCGGCAGCCGGAGCTTCGGAACACGGATGTCCTCTCCTGCGGGGACCTGTCCCTGGACAAAAGCAGCTTCACCCTCTCCTGTGGGGAGCGGAACGTCCGCCTCAGCCGCAAGGAGTTCGACATGATGGAGCTATTTATGCTGAATCAAAAGCAGGTCATCACCAAGGAAAATCTCCTGCTGAAGATCTGGGGCTACGAATCCGATGCGGAGGACAACAATGTGGAGGTGTATGTGTCCTTTCTGCGGCGGAAGCTGGAGCATCTGCGTTCCCAGGTGAAGATCCGCACCATCCGCATGGTGGGCTACTGCCTGGAATACCCGGCGCCCTGACCTGTTTTCCACATTTTCCACGGGTTTATCCACTTTTTCAACAAGGTTTTCAACAGGGGGCTTTGCCATGATCCGCAGGCTGCGTTTAAAATTTGTGGCCATTTGTATGGCACTGGTATCCGTCGTGCTGGCGGTGGTTTTTTCCTCCGTATATATGTCGGCGGCCCGCAATATGGAAAGCCTCAGCCGCCAGGTGCTCCACCGGGTGCTGCAGGAGGGGGACAACCATTTTGGCGGCGCCCCCGCCCGGCCGGACGCCAGCATCAACATCGGCGGCGAGCGCGTGCTGCTGCCGTATTTCACGGTCAATGTCTGGGGCGATACCGTCTATGTCACCGGCGGCACCTACTCCGACCTGGAGAACACGGAGGCTCTGCGCTTCATCCTGACGGAATGTCTGACCCAGGACGCCCAGGAGGGGATCATCGACACGTATCAGCTGCGCTACGTGCGGCAGGACAACGGCCTTTATCAGAAGATCGCCTTTGTGGACATGTCCATGGAGATGGCCATGCTCCGGCGGCTCATGGGGGCGTATCTGCTCATTGCCCTGGGATCGCTCCTGGTGCTGCTGGGCGCGGCGTTGGCGCTGTCCCGCTGGGCCACGGCCCCGGTGGAGCGGGCCTGGCGCCAGCAGCGCCAGTTTTTGTCCGACGCCTCCCATGAGCTGAAAACCCCCCTTACCGTTATCCTCTCCAACGCGGAGCTGCTGGAGGCTTCTTCGTTGACGGACAAGCCCGCCCGCTGGGCGGATAACATCCACTCCGAGGCCCAGCGGATGAAATCCCTGGTGGAGGAGATGCTGACCCTGGCCCGGGCGGACAACGCCGTGCAGACCGCCGTCCTGTCGGAGATGTCCCTCTCCACCGCGGCGGAGGACTGCGCCCTGGCCTTTGAGCCGGTGGCCTTTGAGGCGGGGAAGACCCTGGAGTACCACATCGCGGAGGATGTGGAGGTGCTGGGAGACCGGGACAAGCTGCGGCAGGTGGTGTCCGTGCTGCTGGACAACGCCATCAAGTACGGCGCGGCGGCGGGCACCATTTTCCTGACCCTGCAAAAGACGGACCGGCAGGCCCGGCTGACGGTGTCCAACCCCGGCGATCCCATTCCGCCGGAGCAGCTGCGGCACCTGTTTGAGCGGTTCTACCGGGCGGACGCCTCCCGGGGGGAGCAGAGCGGCTTCGGCCTGGGCCTGCCCATCGCCGCCGCCATCGCCGCCGAGCACAAGGGCACCCTGAAGGCGGAGAGCGACGCCGTCTCCACCCGCTTTATCTTCACCATGCCGCTGCTGAAAAAATAAGCGAACCGCTCCCCGGATGTATCTCCTTATCCAAATTTGACCGGCCCGCCGCTCAATAAAGCCGCCATCCGCCTGTGCCCTTCGGCGCAGACAGACGGCGGCTTTTATGCGGACATACGGAAAGGCCGCGGCCTCCGGCCGTTACGCATCCGTCCCGGCGCTTTTCCGTTTGCGGAGCAGCGTTCCGCTTCCCAGGCCCGCGAGGGAGACCGTCAGACCGATGAGAAGCTTTGATACGTCGGGCCACACAATTGTGTATCCTCCAATGGCGATCACCGAGATGCTGCCGGAAAGCGAATACATGACACCGAAAAGCAGCGCTGTCATCCATCTTAGTCCGCCGAAATACTGATACTGCCCTATGATATACGATACGGTGAAGAACAGGACCGGCAGGACTGCCCACAAGATGACCAAACTGTACCCCACCGGGGCCGGGCCGTCCTTTCCAAGCCAAAAGGCGGCCACGGACAACGCCCATATGCCCAGCGTCACCAGCATCAGGAACACTTTTGACTGCCTTTCCCTGCTTTTTACGGTGTTTGTGCTTTCCTCAAGAAATTCCCGGTACGTCTGCTTCATGGACGTTTCCTCCTTCAGCAGATGATCCAGACTAACAGAATAAAGGTCGCTCATTTTGATCACGCTGACAATGTCGGGATAGGACCTTCCGTTTTCCCAATTGGAGATCGTCTGCCGGCTGACTCCCAGGACCTCAGCCGCCTGCTCCTGTGTAAGCATTGCCTGATTCCTCGCGTTTTTGATCATGCTTCCGATTTCCATAGCTGGTATCACCTCTTAAAATCGTCGTTCCTTTTGGGAACTCTGTTGAGTATGGAGGAAAACTGCGGCATTGTCTAGCAAACAGCGTTTACAGGCAGCCTTTTCTTCCGTCAAAATGCTTTGACATCCCTATGGGTGCCGGTCCATCTCCGCCCGGAAACGCACAATAGCGGGACGAATATTTCATATTCGTCCCGCTATTCATTAAATGAGCATTTGGGCCAGGGATACCATAAGGGGCACCGTGACGATGGACAGCACGGTGCTCAGGCACACAGTGACCACGCTGAACTCATAGTCGCAGTCATACTGCTGGGCGAACACGCAGATGTTGGCGCCCACAGGGGTAGCCGCGGCCAGATAGGCGGCCAGGGCCACATTCTGGTTGGAGATAGGCAGCGCCCAGAACACCGCCAGCACCACGGCGGGGATGACCACCAGCCGCAGCAGCACGCAGCCGTAGGCACGCTTGTCCAGCAGCTTCCGCCAGGGGAGCTTCGCCATGTAGGTGCCCATGAGGATCATGGCCACGGGGGTGTTCATGCCGGCGATGTGTCCCAGCGTGCTGGTCACGATGCCCGGCACCGGCAAACGGCTGAGGAACAGCGCGATGCCGATGACGATGGCGATGACCACCGGATTTTTTGCAATGGTCTTAGCGGAGATCGAATCCCGCCGGTCCGTCATGATGTATACACCATATGTCCACTGAAACAGGTTCAGCAGGGCCACGGAGGCCGCCATATAGAACACGCCCTCGTCACCGATGACCGCCTGGGCCAGGGGGATGCCGATGAAGCCGGCGTTGCAGAAGGCAGAGGCAAAGTTTTCAATGCGGCGGCGCTTTCCGTATACCAGATAGGCGATGCCCATGGCCAGGACAAATGCCGCCAGGGCCAGACCCGCCGAGAGCGCCAGCTCAAGCAGGCGCTCCCGGGAATATGTGGTGATATACGATTTGACGATGACGCAGGGGATGATGATCCGCAGCAGGATGGCGCCCAGGTCCTTCGTTCCCTGAGGGGAGAGAAATCCCTTCCGGCTCAGGTAGATGCCCACCGCCATCAGCAGCGCCATAATGGCGATCTGCTTCAGCAGGATCCAGATCAGCATGGCCTCTCTCAGCCGATGAAGCCAGCCAGGACGCCGGCGATGACCACGGACAAGATGGTGACGGAGGTGAAGCCGGAGATGACATAGGCGGTCTGGATGCGGGCGGTGACGGCGTCGCGCTCTTCATCGGTCTGGGCAACGGCGTTGGTGATCTCGGCGGCGATGAGCTCAGTGCCGGGATAGCCGATCATCTGGCACATGGCGATGCCGATGGACAGCTTCTTGCTGCCCACGATCTTCCAGCAGGGAGTCAGCATGAAGGTGATGAAGGTGAACACCATCACCAGCACGAAGATGACCACGGTGGCAAAGCCGATGGAAGGCAGCATGGAGACGTCGATCTTGGCCAGGGAGGGGATGATGGTGCACAGGGACAGGAAGGAGAACATGCCGTTGGCCTTGGCCTGGTCACGCATGATGTTGGGAGGCACCAGACCGGTGTTGCGGGCCACGATGCCGAAGACCATGCACAGGATGGACATGTTGATGAAGCTCAGGGGATGCACGCCGCCGATGGTCAGGGTCTTGAAGGCCTTGGCCAGCGTCTCGGACAGCACGATGGCGGTGGCGCCGATGGCCAGAGAAATAAAGGTGGTGTAATACTTCTTGATGCCCTTCCAGAAAGGCTCCTTGGCGGAGGCGGAGGCGCCGCCCTGCTCGGCATACCAACTGTAGTTGGGGTCGGCGGCATGCTTGGCCCGCAGGTCATCCACCAGCTTGTTGGCCACGCTCAGGCCGCAGTTGGAGGCGGGCAGGGTGCCCACGAACTTCTGCACGGCATAGATGAAGGTGGCCAGTGCGGCGGCGGCGGGCAGGCCCTTCTCGGTGCAGGCGTCCACCATGGTGGTGGTGGCCACGATACCGCCGTTGACAACGGGAGCGGCCGCCATGGCAAAGTCCTTGCCGATGATGGGGATGGCCACGCAGCAGCCCACGATGGCGGCGGCCATGCCGACGATGGCGCACACCACGGTGCGCCACTCACGGCGCAGGGTGGGGATGTCCACGGAGGAGCCCATGTTAAACAGCAGGAAATACTGGCCCAGGGACGCCACGGCGGCAAAGCCGGACGTGGTCATGATGTCCGCGGGATACATACCGCTGAGGAACAGGACCAGGAATCCCATCATGATGACGAACATGGACGAGATCTTGGCCTTGGTGAGGGCGCCCACCAGGTCGCCCACGAAGAAGATGAGCAGTATCAGAAATACAGCTTGGTATTGTGACATTTTTTCTTACCTCCATTTTTCACACACGGGTTTGGGAACAAATTTCTTTTATCTTCGCCGTTTTCCTCCAAAGCGGCAAAAATCAGGAAGGGATTACTTGGACCGGCATGTACCGGCGTAGGTCTCGATCAAGGTCTGGCAGAGCAGCCCGGCCTTGAAGAACTCTTCCAGCACCAGGTACTCATCGGTGGTGTGGTTCTTGGCGTAGCCGCAACCCACACCCATACAGGTGATGCCCTTGCCGGCCAGATTGTTGGCGTCCATACCGCCGCCGCCCGGCTCGGGATTGAAGGTGAAGGCCAGCTTCTCGCAGGCGGCCTTGGCCAGCAGATAGACCTGGTCGGTCTCTTTGACGTTGAGGGGCGGATAACTCAGCTCCGTCTCGATCTCGATGCCCACATTGCACTCGGCGGCGATCTTCCGGCAGTGCTCATCAAAGTATTTCATGTACTTTTCCAGCTTCTCCAGGTCGCGGCTGCGGGCCTCGCCTCGGAAGGCAGCGTGGTCGCAGACCGAGTTCCGGGCGGTGATGCCCTCCAGGATGGGGAAGTTGGAGACGGTCTCAAAGTCCAGCCGGCCCGTGGCCAGGGTAGCCAACATTTTACAGGCGGCCTTGGCCGCGTCGATGCCCTTTTCGGGATCGGCTCCGGCGTGGGCGGCCTTGCCGGTGAGCGTCACGTCGATGGTGTACCGCCCCGGGCCTTTGACCACAAAGCGGCCGATGTTTCCGGTGGCATCAAAAACATAGCCTAGCTTGGACTGGAGCACAGAGGTGTCCAGCACCGCGGAGCCCCATACGCCGGGCTCCTCCTGGACGGTGAAGACCACCTCCAGCCGGGGAAGGGGCTTTCCAGAAGCGATGGCCTGCCGGATCCCCTCCAAAATGGCGCACACGCCGGAGAGGTCATCGGCGGACAAAATGGTGGTGCCATCGGAATAGAGCACGCCGTCCCGCTCCACGGGCTTGATTCCAAAGCCATTGGGCATACGGTCCATGTGGGAGGAGAACAGCAGTGAACCGTCCAATTCGCCCTCCCGAATGCCGATGACGTTGCCGCAGTTGCCGCCCAGCTTGGGTCCGGCGTCATCCATGGTGACGGTGAAGCCCAGGGCCTTCAGTTTCTCGGTGAGTTTGTCGGCCACCAGCTTCTCCTGACCGGAGACGGCGTCAGTAGTGACCAGCTCGATGAACTCCTGGAGCATGGCTTCATTTCTCATACAAAAACCTCCTTTTTAATGGGGCGTACTTACTTGCGCGCCAGTCCCTCAGCGTAGGTCTCGATGAGGGCTGCGCAGAGGTCGCCGGACCGGAAGAAGCTCTCCAATTCCAGCTGTTCTTCGGTGGTGTGGTTTTTAGAGTAGCCGGTGGCCACGCCCACGGTGGCCATTCCCCGGGCATTGTGGATATTGCCGTCAAACGCTCCGCCCAAAACGGCACACTGGAAGGGGATGCCCTGCTTCTCACAGGCGGTCTTGGCGATGGTCAGAACGGGGTCATCCTCAGAAATGAAGAAGGGAAGGAAATTCTCCTCCGTGGTGACCTTCACCTTGGCGCCGTGCTCGTCGGCCACCTTCTGGCAATGAGCACGGAAGTATTCCACATAGTCCAGCAGCTTTTTCAGGTCGCGGCTCCGGGCTTCCCCCTCGATCAGGGCGTGGTCACAGACAACGTTGATATTGGCGGAGCCGGTCCCGGCTTCCAGGTGGGGGAAGTTGGAGGTGGAGATCTCGTCCAGGCGGCCCTGCTTCAAGGTGGAGATGATGTCGGCCATCGTCTTGGCCGCGTCAATGCCCTTTTCCGGCGCGTTGCCCGCGTGGGCGGGCTTCCCGGTGATCTCGGCCTTCAGGATGTACCGTCCGGGGGCCCCGTTGATGAAGCGGCCCACTCCGCCGGGAGAATCAAAAATATAACCGATATGAGACTTCAGGGGGCTGGGGTCCATGACTTTGGCACCGCCCAGGCACAGCTCCTCCTGAACGGTGAAGACCACCTCCAGCCGGGGAAGAGGGGTTCCAGAGGCGGTGGCCTGCCGGATCCCCTCCAAAATGGCGCACACGCCGGAGATGTCATCCGCCGCCAGGATCGTGGTACCGTCGGAATACAGCACGCCATCCCTTTCCACAGGCTGGATGCCCAAGCCGTTGGGGACCCGGTCCATGTGGGAGCTGAGCAGCAGCGCGCCCTCCAGCTCACCTTCCCGGATGCCGATCACATTGCCGCACGTGCTGCCAAAGGCCTCTCCCGCGTTGTCCTGGGTCACGGTAAATCCCAGCTCCTCCAGCTTGCCCTTCAACAATTCCGCAATGGCGTCCTCCTTGCCGGAGGCGGAGTCCGTGGTCAGCAGCTCGATCAGCTCGTTGTACATTCTTTCGTTTTTCATGGGAGTCCCTCCTTCGGGTTCGGAGTATCGCAGGCTACTTCTTTAAATGAGTGAACCAATTTACCAACAAAGGTATCACTTGCATCCTGTCTTTAATAGGTGTAAAATAATGTCTAAAATTATTTTTTATGTCCTAAATTGTCGAAACGGAGAAAATTCCTTATGAAACTTGGTGTGATTGGCCCGGAAATCACGGTGAATGTGGTGCGCCGGGTGGCGGAACGAGAGCTGCCGGATATCCAGTTCCTTTATCGCTGCTCGGACTTTTATGAGCAGTCGGGAGACATCGCCGCGGAATTGCAGGCGGACCGGGAGGTGGACGGCATTTTGTTCACCGGCCCCACCAATTACGCCTATGCCCGCAACCGGGTGACGCCCACCATCCCCTGGAACTTCCTGCCCCACAACCGCACTTCCGTCCTCCAGGCCCTTTTGGAGGCCATGACCCTTTACCACAGCGATCTGAAGGCCATCAGCGTGGACCGCTATGAATCGGACCTTCTCAACCGGGTGCTGGAAAGCGCCGGCATCCACGGCGCGGAGATCCTCCGGGCCCCCTTCGACTTCGAAGACCCCTCCTTTGAGAAAAAGCTCCTGGATTTCCACCGGGACTGCTATCTACGGGGAGAGGTGTCCGTGTGCTTTACCAGCATGCAGCATATCCTGGACCCTCTGCGGGCGGAGGGCATTCCCTGCGTGCGCATCTACCCCTCGGAGGAGGCCGTGCAGGAGCAGGTGCACCATCTCCAGATTCTGGACTTCTCCGCCCGGGAGAACCAGGGCAAGCTGGCCGTCATTGCCATCAACTTTGACTATTTTTTTGACGATGAGCATGACCTGTTCCTCCGGGAGTGGGAGAAGGTCCGCTATCAGAACGAGTTCAAGGAGCGGGTGTACGCCCTGGCCCAGCGGATGGAGGCCGCCGTGTTCAGCGACGGTCTGGACCACTATTTCATCGTCACCACCCGCACCATGCTCATGAACGTGTTTTTGAAGGACAAGGAGTACTGCCGCCTGCTGCAATACGGCCAGCGGTCCCGGGAATATCAGATCTGGATGGGCATCGGCATTGGAAACTCCATGCTGGAGGCCAAATCCCGGGCCCACATGGCCCTGAACCACGCTGTGGCGGACCGTTCCGGCAGCTCCTACCTGGTGGAAAACGAGCAGCAGGTGGCAGCGCCCCTGGAATACGACGGGACCCTGCCGGCAGAGCAGGCCCAGGTCTTTTTTTCCAAAAAGCTCCAAATCGGCATTGACACCTTGGAAAAGCTCCAGCGGATCCTGCACCAGTACGGCGACACCATGACCTCCGATGAGCTGGCACAGCGGCTGAACATCACGTCCCGCAGCGTCAACCGCATCATCGCCCGGCTGGAGGAAGAGGGCTGTGTCACCATCGTGGGCAAGCGGTCTACCGGCAGGGGCCGCCCCGCACGGATCATGAAACTGATCCTGCCGGATATCCCGTCGGAGGCAGAGTCCTTCGCACCGTTGGACCTGAGCACCATGTGAGTCATCCATGACATACGAAGGCCGGAGGACGAAGGTCCTCCGGCCACGCTTTATTTTTCATTTTTTCTCCACCTTGGCATCTATGATGTCCTTATCCACGCAGAAGAAGGTGAATTCCCCCGTGGCGATGAGTCTGCCGTCGTCCCCGGTGATATCCACCGCCGTCAACACCGTGGACCGTCCCCGGTGGCGGACGGTGGCCGTGGCCTGGACGGTGCCCTCTGACTGATTGCGCAGGAAATGAAGGGCGCTGGTCTGGGTGACATAATACCGGCCGTCCGTGTGGGCCGCGGTGCCGGTGGCGTTGTCCGCCAGGGTATAGATGGCGCCGCCGTGGACCATGCCGTAGGGGTTCTTGCTCTCCGGCCGGATGGTCAGGCGGAATACCGCCCGGTCCCGCTCCACGGATTCCATCTCGATAAAATTGTGCCGCATGAAGCCGTTTTTCTTCTCCCGCTCCCGGATCCGTTCTTCGATCTCTGTCATGAAACATCCTCACTTCTCACATTTGCTTTTTAGTGTATCATGGCTTTTTCCACTTTTCCACATTTTTTTAAAAAGGGGTTGACAAATGTCTTTCAATGCGTATACTGAACATATGAACAATCATTCATTTATTAAGGAGGCACCATGGAAGACCGTTACAATGTCGAATGCTGCGACTTTATCCACGCCCACGAAGAGGTTGTGGAAAAGGTGCGCCGGGAGATGCCGGGGGAGGATACCCTGTACGACCTGTGCGAGCTGTTCCGCATTTTCGGCGATTCCACCCGCATCCGCATCCTGTATGTATTGTTTGAGGCGGAGATGTGCGTGTGCGATATCGCGGCGCTGCTGGGCATGACCCAATCCGCCATCTCCCACCAGCTGCGGGCGCTGAAAAACGCGCGGCTGGTGAAGGCCCGCCGGGAGGGCAAGACCGTGTTTTATTCCCTGGCGGATGACCACGTGAAGACCATCATTGATCAGGGTCTGGAGCATGTCGCCGAATAATTTTTCCACATTTTTATAAAACTTGGGAGGAACAGAATATGAAAAAGCGTTACAAATTCGTTGTGGACTGCGCCAACTGCGCCGCCAAGGTGGAAGCCGCCGTCAAGAAGATCGACGGCGTCAACGACGCCGCAGTGAACTTTATGGCCCAGAAGCTGGTGCTGGACGCCGATGACGCCCGCTTTGATGAGATCTTGAAGGAAGTCGAGGCCGCCGCCAAAAAGGTGGAGCCCGACTGCGAGCTTTATCTGTAACATGAGCCGGACATTCTGGGATCAGTTTGCGGGCTTGTATGACCTGGCGGAACGGACCAACAGCCGGGCCGTTCAGGGAATGGCCGCCGGTGTAGTCCGCCGCCTCCCGGAAGATACGGACTTTTTGGAGTGCGCGGCGGGCACCGGGGAGATCTCCCTGGCCGCCGCGCCTTTTGTCCGCCGGGTGGTCTGCACGGACCTTTCTCTGCCCATGCTGGACCGGGCCCGGAAAAAAGCCGCCAAACAGGGCTTATCCAACATTGTATTTCAGCAGCGGGACCTGTTTTGCCTGCCGGACGAGGACGGGACCTATGGCGCCGTCTGCGCCGCCAATGTGCTGCACCTGCTGGATGAGCCTGCCAAAGCTGTGACAGAACTGTGGCGGGTAACCGCCCCTGGCGGCGTCCTTCTGCTCCCCACATTCCTCATGGGGGAGGCCGGCCCGCTGATGAAGCTGCTGGTGGCCCTGTACCGCCTGCTGGGATTCCGGCAGAAGCACGCTTTCACCCAGCAGAGCTATCGGGCCCTTTTTCAGGGCCTGCCGCTGACCGAACTGGCCATCGTCCCCGGCCGGCTGCCCGTGGGGCTGGCGGTGCTGCGAAAAACAAACATCCGGGAGGGATGAACTCATGAGTAAAAAACAGAAAAAGATGCTGCGGCGCATTGTTATTTCCGCCGTGCTGCTGGTCCTTGTGAAGGTCCTGTGCGGTCTGGAGGTGCTGCCGGAACACGGGCTTTTGACGGCCCTGTGCTATTTGGCCCCCTACGCCGTCATCGGCTGGGACGTACTGTACAAAGCTGTCCGGAATATCGTCCACGGCCAGGTGTTTGACGAGAATTTCCTCATGGCCCTGGCCACCGTGGGCGCCTTTGCCACGGCGGAGTACGCCGAGGCGGTGTTCGTCATGCTGTTCTACCAGGTGGGCGAGCTGTTCCAGGACTACGCCGTAGGCAAGTCCCGCCAGTCCATCGCCGCCCTGATGGATATCCGTCCGGACACGGCCAACCTGGAAACGGCGGACGGTGAAACGGAGGAAGTGGACCCGGAGGAAGTGCCGGTGGGCGCTGTCATCGTGGTAAAGCCCGGCGAGCGGGTTCCCCTGGACGGCACGGTCCTCACCGGCGGGTCCTCTCTGGACACCGCCGCCCTCACCGGCGAATCCGTGCCCCGGGACGTGGGTGTGGGGGACGATGTCATTAGCGGCTGCGTGAACCAGACCGGCGTTCTCCGCATCCGGGTGAACCGGCCCTGTGAGGAATCCACCGTATCCAAGATCCTGGATCTGGTGGAAAACGCCAGCGAGAAAAAATCCACCAGCGAGAACTTCATCACCCGCTTTGCCCGGTACTACACCCCCTGCGTGGTGGTGGCCGCAGCGGCGCTGTTCCTCGTTCCCACGGTGCTGCTGGCCCTGGAGGCGCCTCTGGGCTTTTTGAACGGCACTGTCTGGACAGACTGGCTCCACCGGGCCCTGATCTTCCTGGTCATCTCCTGCCCCTGCGCTCTGGTGATCTCCGTGCCGCTGAGCTTTTTTGGCGGCATCGGCGGCGCCAGCAAGTGCGGTATTCTAGTGAAGGGCAGCAACTACCTGGAGGCTCTGGCCAAGACGGAGACCGTCATATTCGACAAGACCGGCACCCTGACCAAGGGCACCTTCACCGTCACCGCCGTTCACCCGGAGGAGGGCTTCACCCAGGAGCAGGTGCTGGAGTCCGCCGCTCTGGCGGAGCAGTATTCGGACCATCCCATCTCCGTGTCCCTGCGGAAGGCATGTGGGCTGAAGCCTGACGCGGCCCGGGTAGCGGATGTGGAGGAGATCGCCGGTCACGGCGTGTGCGCCAAGGTGGACGACCGAACCGTGTGCGTGGGCAACAGCCGCCTCATGGAGCGGCAGAACGTCAACTGGCTTCCGTGCGAGCTGCCGGGCACCATCGTTCACGTGACGGTGGACGGCTTTTACGCCGGACACATCGTCATCTCCGACCTGCCCAAAGAAGACGCCAGAGACGCCATCGCCGATCTGAAGGCCAGCGGGGTGAAAAAGACCGTGATGCTCACCGGCGACGCCGAGGCCGTGGCAAAGACCGTGGCGGCGGAGCTGGGCGTGGACGAATACCACGCTGAGCTGCTGCCGGCGGACAAGGTGGAGTGGGCGGAGCGCATTCTCTCCGCCAGAAGGCCGGAGGCCAAGGTGGCCTTCGTGGGCGACGGCATCAACGACGCCCCGGTCCTCAGCCGGGCGGACATCGGCATCGCCATGGGCGCTCTGGGCAGCGACGCCGCCATTGAGGCGGCGGACATCGTCCTCATGGACGACAAGCCCTCCAAGATCGCCACGGCCATGCGCATCTCCCGCAAGACCCTGCGCATCGTGAAGCAGAACATCTGGTTCGCCCTGGGCGTCAAGGGCGCGGTGCTGGTGCTGGGTGCCTTTGGAATGGCCACCATGTGGGAAGCCGTGTTCGCCGACGTGGGCGTGGCTTTCATCGCCATTCTCAACGCCATGCGGTGCTTGCGGGTAGAGGAATTCCGGAAATAACAAAAAAGACCGCCTCCGGCGGTCTTTTTTCGTACCTTGCCCGAGACGGAAAAATCTGTTATAGTGCTTTTACTACAAATAAAAAGAAGGGATGTTTATGCGCCGCATTCCCTGGGACAGCTGGCCCAGAAAAGAGATATTTGACTTTTTTTCCGCCTGTGACCATCCTTTTTTCAGTGTCACCTTTCAAGTGGATGTGACGAAGCTCCACCGGTTTTGCCGGAAAAGGGGACTGTCCTTTTACTATGCCCTGGTATTTCTTTCCACAAAAGCCATCAATTCCGTGGAAGCCTTTCGCTATCTTCTCTCCGACGGCCAGCTGTTTTTGGTGGAGGAGCGGGCTCCCAGCTTCACGGATCTGAAGCCAGGCAGCGAGCTTTTCCACATTGTGACCATGCCCTGTGGAGAAAATCTGGAGACCTTCTGCCGTATGGCCAGGAAAAAAAGTATGGAACAAGCTTCTTTTTTGGACCAGTCCGCTGAGACCGGAGACTTGATCTACTTTTCCTGCCTGCCCTGGGTCCAGCTGACAGCATTGACCAACGAGCGGGCCCTTGACCCGGACGACTCCGTTCCCCGGATCGCCTGGGGCAAATTTCAGCCGGAGAACGGCCGGGAGGTCCTGCATATTTCTCTGGAGCTGAATCACCGTTTTGTGGATGGCATCCATGTGGGAAAATTTTATGAGGCGCTGTGCCGCCTGATGGACACCTTAGAGGATCAAGGCAGGCAGAAATCAAAGCCATGATCATGGATACTGAGAGGAAGGCCCGGACAATTGTCCGGGCCTTCCTCTCAGTACAAATAATTTGCGGCTTTTCCGTGACGCGCAGGCAAAATAATGTAAAAGAAACTTGACAAATAGGGTCTGCCATGCTATCATCGATTTGTAAAGGAAGCTTGTCATAAAAAGGGGTGGTCTTTTGAAAAACAAAGTTGAACAGCTGCGAAAGGAGGAGGGCTTGCATCAGGATGCGCTTGCAAAAGCACTTCGCGTTTCAAGGCAGACCATCAGTTCTATCGAAACAGGGAAATATAATCCATCATTGGAGCTAGCTTTTGCAATTTCAGATTTTTTCGGCAAACAGATCGAAGAGATCTTTCTCTATGAAAGGGGCACGGAGCATGAAAAAAAGTAATTTGATATGCGGAATACTATACGTGCTTTTCGGCGCGGCTTGCCTGATGGCCGCGCTGTTGATTGAAACAAAGTTAGAGGGTATTTTATGGGGGGTTGCCGGCGCATGTATCCTTCCTGGGCTCATGATGGTCTTCAAATATTTCTATTGGAGTTCCCCAAAGAACAAAGAACGATATGAGGCGCGTTTGGAGAACGAGCACATTGAACAGCATGACGAGCTGAAAACGAAAATCAGAGATAAGGCTGGAAGATATACCTACATTCTGGGGCTGCTGGTCACCTCCTTCTCCATTTTAGTCTTCGGTATCCTCAGCGCATTGGAGGTCATTGATCATGCTCATATCATGGTGCTCTACCTCGGCGGATACCTGCTGTTTCAATGGATCGCAGGCATTGTCATTTTCAATCAGCTGATGAAAAAATACTAAGAAAGCAGCGACTTTCATCCACCCCTGCCGAAAGGACCGGGTGTCCCGTGAAACGCCGCTCTTCGCTGGTAAGCTTGATACATATGCAGAAAACAGTCCTCCGTATGATTTAGATCATACAGAGGACCTGTTGTCTTTTGGGGTATTGCCTGATGGCGCTTCTTTTTATTGCAGCGTTTCCAGCTCCGCCTGCCACAAATTCATCTTCGCATCGCTGGGCATCCGCCGCGTCGTCGCTTGCTTCATATCCCTCGCTTCCGCCTTCGGCGAAAGCTCCCTCATGCCGCAGCTCCTCCTCTCCCCACCGGACCCGCTGCGCTGGGCTCC
>JAETPK010000125.1 GCA_021771265.1 Oscillospiraceae bacterium | reverse complement strand
TATTGCGCAGCCATCAGGGCCGTGGACTTCATCGTGGAGGGCCTGGACAAGGCCAAATCCGCCATGATCGTCACCAGCCGGGCCGACGAGATCAGTGAGGCGCTGTCCGGGACCTTCGGCCGGGGCATCACCCACATCGGCGCCAAAGGCTACTATTCCGGCGCCGACCGGACCATCATCTATTTCGTGGTGAACCGTTTTCAGATCGGCCGCCTGAAGGCCATCGTCACAGAGCTGGACCCCGACGCCTTCCTGACCATTTCCGAGGTCTCCGACGTACTGGGCCGGAGCGTGCAGAAATAAAGAAACACCCCCGCCGCCGCGGGGGTGTTTCACGTCTCCGCATCCTCCAGGTATGTTTCCTCCACGTCGATCTGGGCCTGGCGCAGAATATCCCTGGCCCTGCCCACATTCAGCTCTTCCAGGGCATCCAGCGCATCGGTAGCGGCGTTGAACAATTTTGTGTAGAGCTCTTGATAATCGGTCATTGGTATCTCCTCCTCATATTTACCTTATATAAGGATATCCTTAAATATGGGAAATGCCAAGTATGGGTATTCTTGCTAGAATAACTCCATACAAAGGAGGAGTGATATGAGTGGCCTAAAAAGTATTATCAGCTATCAAACGCAAGAGTACGGTCACGTTAAAGTCAATCTCTCCAAAGTCCTGGACGAACGGAAAATCACACGAAACCGTCTCCGCACACTCACAGGAGTTAAGTACGAGGTCATAGACCGTTACTATAAAGGTGACCAAGTTGAAATGGTAGACCTAGACTTTTTGGCAAAAGTCTGTTATGTTTTGGATTGTAAAATTGAGGATCTTCTTGAATACGAAAAACCAAATTAAGTCATAACACAAAAATAAACCCATCATTTCCACGTGGGCGGGCACGGAGGAAGAGCCGGCAAACTGAGCATCGGAGTGCATCCGGCCCATGGTGTCGGTCATGCCATAGCTGGCGGGGCCGGCGGCCATGTTGTCGGGATGCAGGGTGCGGCCGGTGCCGCCGCCGGAGGCCACAGAAAAGTAGCGCTTGCCCTGCTCGATGCATTCCTTCTTATAGGTGCCGGCAACGGGGTGCTGGAAGCGGGTGGGGTTGGTGGAGTTGCCGGTGATGGACACATCCACGCCCTCATGGTGCATAATGGCCACGCCCTCCCGGACATCGTCGGCGCCGTAGCAGCGGACGTTGGCCCTTTCGCCCTCGGAGTAGCGGACCTCCCGGACGATGTTCAGCGCACCGGTGTAATAGTCGAACTGGGTCTGGACGTAGGTGAAGCCGTTGATGCGGGAGATGATCTGGGCGGCGTCCTTGCCCAGGCCGTTCAGGATGACCCGCAGGGGCTCCTTGCGGGCCTTGTTGGCGTTGCGGACGATGCCGATAGCGCCCTCGGCGGCGGCAAAGGACTCGTGGCCGGCCAGGAAGGCGAAGCACTTGGTCTCGTCCCGCAGCAGCATGGCACCCAGGTTGCCGTGGCCCAGGCCCACCTTGCGGTCCTCGGCCACAGAGCCGGGAATGCAGAAGGCCTGGAGACCCTCACCGATCGCTTCAGCTGCCTCGGCGGCGGTCTTGACGCCCTTCTTCAGCGCGATGGCGGCGCCCACGCAGTAGGCCCAGCAGGCGTTCTCAAAGCAGATGGGCTGGATGCCCTTGACGATGTCGTAGGGGTCGAAGCCGGCGGCCTTGCAGATGTCGCGGCACTCCTCCACGCTGGAAATTCCGTACTGGGCCAGGACGGAATTGATCTTGTCGATTCTTCTCTCGTAGCTTTCAAACAGAGCCATGATGTCAATTCCTCCTTTTCTTACTCGTGACGGGGGTCGATGTACTTGACGGCGGCGTCAAACTGGCCATAGTGGCCCTTGGCCTTCTCCAGGGCCTCATTGGCGTCCACGCCCTTCTTGATGGCGTCCATCATCTTACCCAGGTTGATAAACTCATAGCCAATGATCTCGTCATCCTTGTTCAGGGCGATACGGGTGCAGTAGCCCTCGGCCATCTCCAGGTAGCGGGGACCCTTAGCCTTGGAGGCAAACATCGTGCCCACCTGAGAACGCAAGCCCTTGCCCAGGTCCTCCAAAGAGGCGCCGATGGGCAGGCCACCCTCGGAGAATGCGGTCTGGGTACGGCCGTAGACGATCTGGAGGAACAGCTCCCGCATGGCGGTGTTGATGGCGTCGCACACCAGGTCGGTGTTCAGGGCCTCCAGCAGCGTCTTGCCTACCAGGATCTCGCTGGCCATGGCGGCGGAGTGGGTCATGCCGGAGCAACCCAGAGTCTCCACCAGGGCCTCCTCGATGATGCCGTCCTTCACGTTCAGGGTCAGCTTGCAGGCGCCCTGCTGGGGGGCGCACCAGCCCACACCGTGGGTCAGGCCGGAGATGTCCTTGATGTCCTTGGCCTGGACCCACTTGCCCTCTTCGGGGATAGGCGCCGGACCATGGTACGCGCCCTTGGCGACAGGGCACATATTCTGCACTTCGGTAGAGTAGATCATGTTCGTGCTTTCCTTTCCTGTGTTGTATTTTCCCGAAAACCGCCAATTTTAGCAGCTTCCGATGGTTTTCCGTGCAACATTATATCGGTAAACGATTACCTTGTCAAGCAGAGGGATTCGTTTGCGCAGAATTTTTATCAGTTGTCAGTTTTTGCTTTATTTCACTCTTTGGAGCATGGCAGAATAGGGATGCCTTCCGTCTCCGGGTGCAGCTTCCCGCACCTCACCCGCTGCCAGCATGACCTGTAAGCGTCGGTGCAGCCAGCCGTCTCCTACCCCGGGCAGCATCGTCAGAGCGTCCGCCAGGACTTTTCCCATCTTCACCGGTTCCCCCGGTAGGGCCGCCCGCAGGGCAAAGTCATAAAAATCCTCCGGCACGCTGCTGAGCCGCCCATTGACCACCGCCCGCAGGGGCGCGTTTTCCGCCGTCAGTTCCCGCCAGCGGTCAGCATAGGCCCGGCGCTGGATCGGCTCCAGCGCAGTGGCCCCAGAGGCCATTGCCCCCAGTTCCTCCGGACTCACCTCACCCAAGCCCCGGATCTCCACCATCACACCGTCCCGGCGAACCGACTCCCGAGGTGCCCACACCACAGAAATGGGCGTTTTGGCATCCCGCAGCAGATTGCAGACGAAATACACACCACAAAGATCATCAGGACACCAGGGAGCCGCCCAGACGCGAACAGGCTCACTTCCTGCTTCCCGCAGGCGCCGCAGGGTCTCCATGCTGGTGTCCCAGCTTTCACCCAAACACCGGAGGACATCCTCGCCCCATGCTTCTTCCAGGTGCTTCAGGACTGTCTTCCGGCTCACCAGAGTCCCGCCCGCTAACAGGCCCGACAAGTCTCCCACGCTCAAGGCCAGATGCAGCGGTGCAACATCCTCCTGGCCGCCGCCCAGGTTCAGGCCAGTCCAAGTCCGCGTCTTTTGCCGGGGTGATTTCCGGAATTCTGCCGGAGTCCCCCCGGGATATATGCCCGCTTGGACAGAAAACCGCTTATCCCTCGGGCGGCTACTTTTAGCGATTTTCAGACCTCCGGCGACCCCCTGCTCAAATACCACTTCCAGCATAGGGTTACCTCGCTTTCGTTTTCCCCTATCCTAACACAGCACAGATAGAACAACCACCCTCCGCCGGGAAACGGAGGGTGGTTTTCGTATGTCATACACGATTCGGTTAATTCCACTGACTTCATTGACAATACGAGTAGAGATTTTATCCAGCACCTCATACGGGATCCGTGCCCAGTCGGCGGTCATGAAGTCGGAGGTGGTCACCGCCCGAAGGGCCAGGGTATAGTCATAGGTCCGGCCGTCGCCCATGACACCAACAGAGCGGGTGTTGGTGAGCACCGCGAAGTACTGGTTGATGTTCTGATCCTCCCCTGCAGCCGCGATCTCCTGGCGGTAGATGGCATCGGCCTCCCGCAGGATGTCCAGCTTTTCCTTGGTGATGTCGCCGATGACGCGGATAGCCAGGCCGGGGCCGGGGAAGGGCTGGCGCATGACCAGATATTCGGGCAGGCCCAGCTCGCGGCCCAGCTGACGGACCTCGTCCTTAAACAGCAGGCGCAGCGGCTCGATGATCTCCTTGAAATCGACATAGTCGGGCAGGCCGCCCACGTTGTGGTGGCTCTTGATGACGGCGGCGGAACTTCATTTCACGTCCCAAAAAGCGTTGCAGAAAAAGAAAGTGTTGGCTTCCTTCTTCACTTTTCCCACTCATTATAGCACGCC
>JAETPK010000124.1 GCA_021771265.1 Oscillospiraceae bacterium | reverse complement strand
GTGGTGACCACCTATGATTCCTCCGGCACCCTGCTCAAGCAGATCAAGGCAGGCGCCGCCTGCGACCTTTTCATCTCCGCCGCTCCCACCCAGATGAACGCCCTGGACGGCTCCCTGAAGGATGACCCTGAGAAAAATCCCGACGGGCTGGACTGCATCGTGGAGGGCTCCCGGCTGGACCTGCTGGAGAATAAGGTCACCTTGTCAGTCCCCGAGGGCAATCCCGCCGGGATCGAGAGCTTTGACCAACTGGCGGAGCTGCTGAAAAACGGCGAGGTCATGCTGGCCGTGGGCAACAGCGATGTGCCTGTGGGGCAGTACACCCTGAAGATCTTCGATTACTACAACATTGACGAAAAAGCCGTCGCCGGCAAACTGACCTACGGCTCCAATGTGAAGGAGGTCACCACCCAGGTCAGCGAGGGTGCCGTGGACTGCGGCATCATCTACGGCACTGACGCCTTCTCCGCCGGTCTCACCGTGGTGGATGAGGCCACCGCCGAAATGTGTGGCCAGGTCATCTATCCCGCCGCCGTGCTGAACTGCGGTGAAGCTCCCGAAGCCGCCCAGGCCTTCCTGGACTACCTGTGCACTGACGACGCCCTGGCTTGCTTTGAGGCGGTGGGCTTCTCCCCTATGGTCTGACCAGGGCACCGCCCTGGACCCGCCACTTTTGAAAAAGTGGACAAAACTTTTATCAAATCCCCACCCGGGCAGGTGATTTTCGATGGACTGGTATCCCCTTTATAACTCCCTCCGCATCGCGGCCATTGCCCCATTGGGCGCTGCCCAATGGGAACCCTGATTGCACATTGAGCGTCCAGGCAAAGCCCGGACGCTCCAAGGTTTTGCCGTTGGCAAAACGCTTGTACGCCGCTTTCCCGGCGGCGCGCCTTTGGCGCTTCCGTGGAAATGGCCCGTCCTTCATCTTTTTCGGGAGGTGGTCCCATTTGGACTGGTATCCTCTATTCAACTCCCTCCGCATCGCGGCCATTTCCACGGCGGCTGTGTTTTTCCTGGGTATCTTCGCCGCGTATTACATCGCAAAGCTCCCCCGGCTGGCAAAGGGCGTTTTGGATGTGGTGCTGACCCTGCCGCTGGTGCTGCCGCCCACGGTGGTGGGTTGGCTGCTGCTGTGCCTGCTGGGACCGAAACGCCCCTTTGGCGCCTGGGTACTGGAGACCTTTGGCGTCAAGCTGGTCATGACCTGGTGGTCCGCTGTTTTCGCCACGGTCGTGGTGGCCTTTCCCCTGATGTACCGCACCGCCCGGGGCGCCTTTGAAAGCTTTGACCAGAGCCTGGCGGACGCCGGGCGGACATTGGGCCGGTCCAACGCCTGGGTATTCTGGCGGGTGCAGATGCCGGTGTGCAGGCAGGGCATCCTGGCCGGCACCGTGCTGGCCTTCGCCCGGGCCTTGGGGGAATACGGCGCCACCTCCATGATCGCGGGATACACCCCCGGACGCACCGCTACCATCTCCACCACCGTCTACCAGCTGTGGCGGATCAACGATGACGCCGGCGCGCTGAAGTGGGTGCTGGTGAACATTGCCATCTCCGCGGTGTTTTTGATGGCGGTCAACCTGCTGGAGACCCGGGAGCGGCAGGGGCACCGGAAAGGAGGCGCCGCATGAGCCTGTTTGTCCGTATTCGAAAGCAGTTGGGTTCCTTTCAGCTGGAGGCGGAGCTGACCGCCGGAGAGGAATCGCTGGCTCTGTTGGGTGCCTCCGGCAGCGGAAAAAGCATCACGCTCCGCTGCATCGCCGGCATCCTGCGGCCGGATGAGGGCGTCATCCAACTGGACGGCGAGACCCTGTTCGACAGCGCCGCCCATATTGACCTGCCCCCTCAAAAACGGCAGGTGGGATATCTCTTCCAGCAATATGCCCTGTTCCCCAACATGACCGTATCCCAAAATATCGCCGCTGCCGTCCGGGACCGGAACATCGCTTCGTCTGTCACGGCGGACCTGCTGCGGCGCTTCCGCCTGGAAGACGCGGCCGCCCTGCGGCCCCGGCAGCTGTCCGGCGGCCAGCAGCAGCGCTGTGCCCTGGCCCGTATTCTGGCCTCCAAGCCCAAGGCCATCCTGCTGGACGAGCCCCTGTCCGCCCTGGACAGCTATTTGAAGTACCAGCTGGAGCTGGAATTGCAGGACACGCTCTCCCATTTCTCCGGCCCGGTGCTGTGGGTCACTCATGACCGGGGCGAGGCCTGGCGGAGTTGCCGCCGGGTGTGCGTCATTGACCACGGCCATACAGAGCCGGTGATGACCATGGAGCAGCTGTTCCGCGCGCCCGGTACGGAAGCCGCCGCCAGACTCTCCGGCTGCAAAAATTATGCCGCTGCTGTTCCAAACGGCACCGCCGTCCTGCTGCCGGAGTGGGGCGTCACCCTGGACTGCGGCCGGATGGTCCCACGGGACACCGCCGCGGTGGGCATCCGCTCCCACAGCGTTCATCCAGCGGAGGCCGGTGCCTCAAATGCATTCACCTGCACCGTGGAACAGGTCATCGATGACGTATTCGCTGCCATCGTTCTGCTGCGGCCCGCCGGAGCGGGCCCGGAGGCGCCTTTGCTGCGCATGGAGCTGGAGAAAGCGGCCTGGGCCGCTTTGCCGGACAAGGCCCGTCTCGCGGTCTCCGTGGCGCCGGAGGATTTGCTTTTGCTGAAATAAGGAGGAGGATCACGATGTATCAAGCCGCTGTGCTGACGGTCAGTGACCGCAGCTCAAAAGGAGAACGTCCCGATACCGCCGGTCCACTGGTGGCCCGGCTTCTGGAGGAGGCCGGCTATGAGGTGGTGCGCACCGCCGTCGTTCCGGACGAACAGTCTCAAATCGAGGATTTTTTGAAGGACATCGCCGACCGGCGGCTGGCCCAGCTGCTGTTGACCACCGGCGGCACCGGCTTTGCCCCCAGAGACGTGACGCCGGAGGCCACCTTGGCGGTGTGCGAACGTATGACGCCGGGTATTCCGGAGGCCATGCGGTATGCCTCCATGCGGGTGACCGCCCGGGCCATGCTGTCCCGGGCCCAGGCAGGCATCCGGGGCGGGACGCTGATCATCAACCTGCCCGGCTCCCCCAAAGCCGCCCGGGAAAATCTGGAGGCGGTCCTGCCGGCACTGGAGCATGGCCTGGAGATGCTGTCCGGCAGGCCAGCGGACTGCGCCAAGCTGCCGGATTGACAGTCTCTAAAAAAACGCGGCGTTTCCCGATTTGAAGTGACCCCAAAAAGTTAGACAATATTCGAAAGTAAATTTATTTAATGTATCCTGAATAATAGAAAAAGCCTTATGTTTCAAGCCATAGAAGCCCATCCGTGGTATAATAGGTGCAAGGAAAACAGCAAAAATCGAGCAAAAACCTTGCACTTG
>JAETPK010000123.1 GCA_021771265.1 Oscillospiraceae bacterium | reverse complement strand
GTGTCTCTTCTGATCCCCGGCGTGTTCTTGATGTGCTGCTTTATCTCCACCGCCATCGGCACCTCCATGGGCACCATCGCCGCCATGGCCCCCGTCGCCATTGGCGTGGCCCAGGGCGCCGGTCTGAATCCCGCCATCGTGGGTGCCGCGGTCATCGGCGGCTCTTACTTTGGCGACAACCTGTCCATGATCTCCGACACCACCATCTCCGCCGCCCAGGGCTGCGGCTCGGAAATGAAGGACAAGTTCCGCATGAACTTCTTTATGGCCCTGCCCGCCGCCATCATCGCCATCGTTCTGTATGCCATTCTGGGCGGCCACGGCACCGGCGCTATCGAAGCCGGCGCCTACAGCGTCATTCAGGTCCTGCCCTACATCGTGGTCCTGGTCACCGCCCTTCTGGGCATCAATGTGGCCGTGGTTTTGTTCATTGGCATTCTGATGACCGGCGTCATTGGCCTGGCGCAGGGCACTGTGGGCTTCTTTGAGTGGGTCCAGGCCATCGGCGGCGGTATGAGCGACATGTTCTCCATCTCCATCGTGGCCGCTTTGATCTCTGGCATCATCGGTCTGGTCCGCTACTACGGCGGTGTGGAGTGGATGGTGAACGCCATCACCACCAAGATCCACAACCGCCGCGGCGCCGAGTATGGCATTGGCCTGCTGTCCGGTGTTTTGTCCGCCGCTCTGGTCAACAACACCATCGGCATCATCGTCACCTGCCCCATCGCCAAGGAGATCGGCGGTAAGTACGGCATCGCCCCCAAGCGTCTGGCCAGCCTGGTGGACATCTTTGCCTGCGCGTTCCTGGCCCTGATGCCCCACGACGGTGGTATTCTCATCGTCACGGAGTTGGCCGGCTGCACGCCGCTGGACGTTCTGCCCTACTCCTTCTACATGTTCGCCCTTATCATCTTCACCTGCGTCACCATCCAGTTCGGCCTGCTCCGCACCCCCGAGGAGAAAGCAGCCGCCAAGGAGACCGCTGCCAAGTAAGCAGTCTTTTCGCCTACAGCGCAGGGCTGGCATCCACCCGGTGCCAGTCCTGTGCCATCTACTATTATATTTTGAAAGGATCTGATTTTCATGTCTCACAACGTTGGAAACGGCTTCGGCACCCAGGTCATCCACGGCGGCGAAACGAAGGACCGGGGCTACCACTCCCTGGGCATGCCCATCTACCAGACCTCCACCTTCTACTTCGACACCTGTGAGGAGGGTGGCCGGTGCTTCGCCGGCGAGAGCGACGGCTACATCTACACCCGTCTGGGCAACCCCACCACCGTCCTGGCGGAGGAAAAGGTCGCGGAGTTGGAGGGCGCCGAGGCGGCTGCCGCCGCAGGCTCCGGCATGGGCGCCATCTCCGCCACCCTCTGGACCCTCGCCGGCGCCGGCAAGCACATTGTGGCTGACGGTACCCTGTACGGCTGCACCTTCGCCCTGCTGAACCACGGCATGACCCGCTACGGCGTGGAGGTCACTTTCGTGGACTCCTCCGATCCCGAGGAGGTCCGCAAGGCCCTGAAAGAGAACACCGTGGCCGTGTACCTGGAGACCCCCGCCAACCCCAATTTGAAGATCGCCGACATCCAGGCCATCGCGGAGCTGACCCACGCCTACAACAAGGACATCAAGGTGGTGGTGGACAACACCTTCGCCACCCCCTACCTCCAGCAGCCCCTGGCTCTGGGGGCCGACGTGGTGGTCCACAGCGCCACCAAGTACATCAACGGCCACGGCGACGTTGTCGCGGGCTTTGTGGCCGGCTCCAAGGAGTTCATCACCCAGGTGAAGATGTTTGGCCTGAAGGACATGACCGGCGCCGTGCTGGGTCCCCAGGAGGCGTTCCTCATTCTGCGGGGCCTGAAGACCTTTGAGATCCGGATGCAGCGCCATTGCGACAACGCCCGGAAGCTGGCGGCGTACCTGGCCTCCGAGCCCAAGGCGGAGAAGGTGTACTTCCCCGGCCTGGAATCCCATCCCAACCACGAGGTGGCCAAGAAGCAGATGAAGGACTTCGGCGCTATGATCTCCATTGAGGTCAAGGGCGGCAAGGCCGCCGGCATGAAGCTGGTGAATTCCCTGAAGATGTCCACCATCGCCGTGTCCCTGGGCGACGCGGAGACCCTGGTGCAGCACCCCGCCTCCATGACCCACTCCGCCTACTCCCCCGAGGAGCTGAAAGAGGCCGGCATCCCCGAGGGCCTGGTCCGCATTTCCGTGGGCCTGGAGAATCCTGAGGACATCATCGCCGACTTCCAGCAGGCCTTCGCCCAGCTGTAAGAACATACGGTATTCATAACAGCAGGGAGGTTCAAAAGAGCCTCCCTGCTGTCTGCTCTTATCTTGGTAAAGAAATGGGCAGTTCTGCTTTTAATTGAAAGCAGAACTGCCCTGTTGCTAATTACGAACCCCTTATACCACAGTCAAACTATAAAAGCTAAATAGCCTTGCTCTCCTCTTTCAAAATCTTCATCACTTTTGCCATATCCCGCCTATAAAAATGCGCGGACTTTACGATTAGAGTCATCTGTCCCTGTGCTATACCAGCCTTTTCAGCAATCTCTTTTTGAATCAAGTGAAGCATGACGAGATTCACATACGCCTTGCAGCCGAAGTCTAACGCACGACAGTAAGCTGTCATATTCAATCTGCCGCCGGATTCCTGAAAATCCAGCAGGCTGACGCAGGGAATGTAGCCCTCATCGGTCAGCGGCTCGAACATGGTAATGGTGGCGGAACGCGTGTGCGGATTTTCCTTCAACCGTTTGATCACCCATTCGACCTGATCCTTCTTTCCCATGTAGGAATACAGTCGGGATGCGTAGGAGTTTTCATGATGCAGCTCCGGGACTTCGCCCTGCACGGTAAAATTTCGTACCATCCAGTCATATTCGGATGGCACTTTGTGCTTCTCGATAATTGCATCCGGCAGTGTTGCGTCTTGAATTTTCACTGTCAGGTCGAACAATTCCTTGACATCTGCTTCTTCGCCGACATTATCGGTATAAACTGACTCCGCGCCATATTCTGACAACGCCGACAGCACCTTGATCCATACATCTCCAAGGCTGTGAAACACGCCTAAATCCTGCATTCAAATATCCCCTCTCTTGCGGTGGACGGAATCGCCCGTATCAAACCCGTTCGGAAATCGCTTGCTCAGCTTATCAAGATTGGTCTGGAAAACAGCTTCCAGTGGGACATCCAGCGCGGTTGCGGCCTCGGCAAGATACCATGCCACATCGCCCAGTTCCTTGATCAGATGCTCTTTATCCAGCTCATGCCCCTGCATCATCCATTTTTTCACAATATCAATCGCTTCGCCGGATTCCCCGCAGAGTCCCATCACGCTGTTGACAAGGACCTCTTTTTGATTCAGTTTCGGGTTCAATGTCTGCATAGCTTT
>JAETPK010000012.1 GCA_021771265.1 Oscillospiraceae bacterium | reverse complement strand
TGGGGCCCAGGTAGGTGGAGCCCATGCCCAGGTCCTGGGCGGCCACCTCGAAGGAGCAGCGGGTGCGGGTGGAGGTCTTCTCGAAGATGAGGGCCACGTTCTTGCCCGCAAGGTACTGGTGGGGGATGCCGGCCTTCTTTTTGGCCTTCAGGTCGGCGGCGGTGTCCAGGAACTGCTGGATCTCAGCGGGGGTGAAATCCAGGAGCTTTAAAAAATGGGTAATCATAGCACGTTTTTCCTTTCTATGTACAGCGTCTTCGTCAAATCAGGAATTAGGAGTTAGGAATTAGAAATTGCAGTGTTCCGCCTGTGGCGGAACAAATTGAAATCTGTCCGGCGGAGCCGGACACCGAGATTCCTAATTCCTCATTTCTAATTTCTAATTGTTCATTCAGCCCAAAGCCTTTTTCATGATGGCCAGGCCCTGGTCCATCTCCTCCTTGGTGATGACCAGCGGCGGCAGCAGCCGCATACCGGGGCCGGCGGTGAGGACCAGCAGGCCGTTTTCAATGAGCTTGGCGGCGATGTCGCCCTTGTCGTAGCCCTCCTTGACCTCGATGCCGATCATGAGGCCCAGCCCACGGGTCTTGCCGAAGCAGGGCAGGTCCAGCGCCTCGATCTGCTGGCGCAGATAGGCGCCCTTGGTCTTGACCTCCTCCAAAAACGCGTCCGTCAGCGTCTCCTGGACCACCAGGCCCGCGGCGGCGCAGACGGGGTTGGCGCCAAACGTGGTGGCGTGGGTGCCGGGCCCCAGCACATTGCGGCACTTTTCGCTGGCCAGGATGCCGCTCATAGGCAGGCCGCCGGCAATGCCCTTGGCGAAGGACACCACATCCGGCAGCACACCGTACTGTTGGAAGGCAAACAGGGAGCCGGTGCGGCCCACGCCGGTCTGGACTTCGTCCACCAGCAGCAGCCAGTCCCGCTGGGCGCACAGCTTGGCAACGGCCTGGACGTATTCCTTGTCCAGAGGTAGCACGCCGCCCTCGCCCTGGACCAGCTCCACCATGACGGCGCACACATCGTCGCCGGCAGCCGCCTCCAGGGAAGCAAGGTCGTTGGCGTCGGCGTAGCGGAAGCCCTCGGTGAAGGGGAAGAAGTAATTGTGGAACACCTCCTGGCCGGTGGCCATGAGGGTGGTGATGGTGCGGCCGTGGAAGGAGTTGTTCAGGGTGATGATGGCGGCACGGCCCTTGCCGTACTTATCGAAGCTGTACTTTCTCGCCAGCTTGATCATGCCCTCGTTGGCCTCGCCGCCGCCGTTGGCAAAGAACACGCAGCTCTCGCCGGTGCGCTCACACAGGGTCTTGGCCAGAAGGGCGGGCGGCTCCGTGTAAAACAGGTTGGACGCGTGGCTGAGCTTCTTGGCCTGGGCCGCCACGGCGTCCACCCAGGGCTGATAGCCGTAGCCCAGGTCCGTGACGCCGATGCCGCTGGTGAAGTCGATGTACTCGTTGCCCTCGGGGTCGTACAGCCGGGCCCCCTGGCCGTGGTCGATGGCCACGGGGAAGCGGCCGTAGGTGTTCATGATGTACTGGCCTGTCAGGGCCTTCAATTCCTGGGAAGTCATATGGATTCAGTCCTCTCTTTTCAGCATGGTGCCGATGCCTTCGTCTGACAACAGCTCGATCAAAATGGAATGGGGGATGCGGCCGTCCAGAATATGGACCCGCTCCACGCCGCCGGAGATGGCGTCCACGCAGCACTGCATCTTGGGGATCATGCCGCCGGAGATGACCCCTTGGGCCACCAGCTCCGGCACTTCGTAGGTGTGGAGCACGTGGATGAGGGTGGCCTCATCGTAGGGGTCCCGCAGAAGGCCCCGGACATCCGTCAGCAAAATGAGCTTTTCGGCGTGAAGGGCCTCCGCCAGCTTGGCGGCGGCGGTGTCGGCGTTGATGTTGTAGGCGGTGTCGGCGTCCATGCCCTGTGCCACGGTGGACACAACGGGAATATAGCCCGTCAGCAGAGCGTTTTCCACCGGCTCGGGGTTCACGCCGGTGATTTTCCCCACCAGGCCGTATTTTTCGTCCAGGCACTCCGCCTGGAACAGCTGGCCGTCCATGCCGCAAAGACCGATGGCCTGGCCTCCCAGCCGGTTCAGCTGGGCCACCAGGTTTTTGTTCACCTTGCCGCACAGGACGGACTGGACGATGTCCATGGTGGTCTCGTCCGTATAGCGCAGGCCGTCCACGAATTTGGACTCGTGGCCGATCTTTTTCAGCATATCGCTGATCTCCGGACCGCCGCCGTGGACCACCACCACTCGGATGCCCACCAGGCTCAGCAGGATGATGTCGCTCATGACGGCCTTGCGCAGGTCCTCGGAGATCATGGCGTTGCCGCCGTATTTCACCACGATGGTCTTGCCGGTGAATTTTTGGATATAGGGCAGGGCCTCCACCAGCGTTTTGGCCTGCTGGGCATGAGATGCCATTGGAATCGCTCCTTTTTTGTTGAGTCGCCCCGCAACATACGGGGGAAAATGCGCCCCCCATTCTTTTTCGCCTTGGCGAAAAAGAATGCGCCGTGCACGGTGGAAGAAAAAGCCGTTTCGTCCAAACTTGCCCATTCGGGCAAGTTTGGGGATGCGGACGGTTGTTGGCCACGACCGGATAAAACCCGTCGGGTCTCACCCGAGTGCGCTGAAACGCTCTTATCGAATTACGCTTATGCCGCAAGCTGTAACGCTTCCGCAAATTTCAGGGTGCTTGCCGACACGCCCTACTTCTCTTTCCGCTGCCGCTCCGTTGGGGGAGTTTCCAAAGAGGGGGCAGCAGCCCCCTCTTTTGGTCGTTTTAAGGGGTGGTTTGGAGGGGGAATCACGAAATCCCCCTCCAATGTCTCTCTTTGACCGGGCGCGGCCGTTTCTCTCTCCAAGAGAGAAATGGGGGCGTATCTGCCCACCTCCATCGAGGTGTCAGGTCCGGTAGTCTCCGTTGATCTTGATATAATCGTACGTAATATCGCAGCCCCAGCAGGTGCACGTGGCGTTCCCCTCACCCATGGTAATGCGGATCTCCACATCGTGCTCTGTCAGGATCTTCTTGGCCAGCGCCTCGTCAAAGTCCAGGCCCCGGCCCTTTTCGCATACGGCGATGTCCCCGGCTGCGGAGGCAAAGTGCACATCCACCTTCTCCGGGTCAAAGGCGGCGCCGGAATAGCCCATGGCGCACAGCACCCGGCCCCAGTTGGCGTCGGCGCCGAAGATGGCGGCCTTGGTGAGGGTGGAGGAGATGACGGACTTGGCCACGGTCTCGGCGGCAGCCTCGTCAGCGGCGCCGGAGACGGTGCAGGTGATCAGGTGCTTGGCGCCCTCGCCGTCGGCGGCCATCTTCTTGGCCAGGGCGGTGCACAGGGCCCGGAGGGCCTCCAGGAAGGCGTCGTAATCCGGTCCCTTGGCGGTGATGGTCTCATTGCCCGCCAGGCCGTTGGCCAGGACGCAGCAGGTGTCGTTGGTGGAGGTGTCGCCGTCCACGCTGATGCGGTTGAAGGTGACGCCCACGGTCTCCAGCAGGGCGGTCTTGATCATCTCCGGGGAGATGGCGCAGTCGGTGGTCAGGAAGCACAGCATGGTGCCCATGTTGGGATGGATCATGCCGGAGCCCTTGGCGATGCCGCCCATGCGGCAGGTATGTCCGCCCACGGTGGTCTCCACGGCCACTTCCTTTTTCACGGTGTCGGTGGTCATGATGGCGTGGGCCGCGGCGTCGCTGGCCTCGTTGGAGCGCTCCAGGGCAGCATACAGCGCCGGCACGCCCTCCTCGATGACCTGGACGTTGATGGTCTGGCCGATGACGCCGGTGGAGGACACCAGCACATCCTCCGGCTTGCAGCCGATGGCCTTGGCGGCGGCTGCGCACATCTTCTCCGCGTTCTCCTCCCCGTGGGGGGCGCAGGCGTTGGCGTTGCCGCTGTTGGCGATAATGGCCCTGGCCTTGCCGTCGGCCAGGTGGGCCTTGTCCACGTGGATAGGCGCGGCCTTCACCACGTTTTTCGTGAATACCGCCGCCGCGGCGCAGTCCACATCGGACACGATGAGGGCCACATCTTTTTTCCAGGCGGCGTGGGTCTTGACGCCCACATGGATGCCGGCAGCCCGGAAGCCCTGGGCGGCGCAGACACCGCCTTCAATAAAGTTCAGCATAATGATTACCTCGTTTTTTCACAGGTTCAGGCCCGTTGTTTCCTCAAAGCCCAGCATCAGATTCATGTTTTGTACGGCGGCGCCGTTTTGTCATTCCGGCCGATTGCCGCTTCAGCGGCGAGGCCGGCTGACATATCTTCACGCCCGCAGGGCGCCTTCGGCGCTGACGCCAGTTACAGGTTCAGGCCAGTGGTCTCGTCAAACCCCAGCATCAGGTTCATGTTCTGCACGGCGGCGCCGGAGGCGCCTTTGCCCAGGTTGTCAAACAGCGCCGTAATGGTAAACTGCTCGTCATTGCCCGCCGCGTACAGCACCAGGGTGTCCTTCCCCGCCTGGGCGTTGGCGTACAGCTTGGCGGTGTCCGTGGTGTCCGCCACCCGGACCATGGTCTGGCCTCCGTAGTAGTCCGCCAGCTTTTGCCGGACCTCCTCCAGGGAAGCGGCGCCCTGTATCTGACTCATATGGAAGGGCACAGTGGTGGCCATTCCCTTATAATAGTCGTCCACGATGGGCGTAAAGACGGGCCGGTGGGTCAGTCCACAAATCATCTGCATCTCCGGCAGGTGCTTGTGGCTCTGCCCCATGCCGTAAGGGCAGGGGGCAAACAGCGGGGCGCCCTTGTCCGCCGCCTCATACTGGGCGATCATTTTCTTGCCGCCGCCGGAGTAGCCGGTGAGGGAAAAGGCGGACAAACAGGCGTCTTTGGGAAGAATGCCCATGGCCACCAGGGGATACACCACGCTGATGAAGCCCGTGGCGTGACAGCCGGGGTTGGCCACGCGGCCAGCGCGGATGATGGCCTCCCTTCGGGCCGGTCCCAGCTCCGGGAAACCGTACACCCAGCCCGGCGCCACCCGGTGGGCGGTGGAGGCGTCGATGATGCGGGCGGCAGGATTTTCCACCAGCGCCACCGCCTCCACGGCCGCCGCGTCCGGCAGGCACAAAAACACGATGTCCGCCGCGTCCATGCACTTTTTCCGTTCTGCGGGGTCCTTTCGCTTATCCTCGTCGATGAGCAGCAGCTCGATATCCCGCCGGGCCGCCAGGCGGTCGTAGATCTGGAGGCCGGTGGTGCCATCCTTGCCGTCGATGTATACCTTTGGTGTCATGGCGTCTCCTTCCGCGTCTATCACGGACGCGGGGCGAAGGAAGCCTCCGTCCCGCAGCCGCGTCTTTTCTACAAAAAGGTGCTTTTTTACAGCTTGCCCTGCTCCCGCAGCGCCAGCACCGTGTCGGGCAGGCCCCAGAGGTTGATGAAGCCGGTGGCGTTTGTCTGGTCGTAGCCGCTCTCGTTGAAGGTCACCAGCTCCTCGGAGTACAAGGAGTCAGGAGAGGTGATGGAAGCCGTGATCATGTTGCCCTTGTACAGCTTCAGCTTCACGCTGCCGGTCACATGCTCCTGGGTCTTGTCGGCGAAGGCGCTGAGGGCCTCCCGCAGGGGGGTGAACCACTTGCCGTTGTACACCAGGTCGGCGAAATCCACGGCCAGCTTGCTCTTCATGTGGGCGGTGTCCTTGTCGATGGTGATCATCTCCAGGCACTGATGGGCCTTGTAGAGGATGGTGCCGCCGGGAGTCTCATACACGCCCCGGTCCTTCATGCCCACCAGCCGGTTTTCCACGATGTCCAGCAGGCCGATGCCGTTCTCGCCGCCCAGCTTGTTCAGCTTGCGGATGATATCGCTGGCCTTCATCTTCTCGCCGTCCACGGCCACGGGCACGCCCTTTTCAAAGTCGATGGTCACATAGGTGGGCGCGTCGGGGGCGGTGATGGGGCTGACGCCCATCTCCAGGAAGCCGGGCTTTTCATACAGGGGCTCATTGGCGGGATCCTCCAGGTCCAGGCCCTCGTGGCTCAGGTGCCACAGGTTCTTGTCCTTGGAGTAGTTGGTCTCCCGGGAGATCTTCAGGGGCACGTTGTGGGCCTCGGCGTAGTCGATCTCCTCGTCCCGGCCCTTGATGTCCCACTCCCGCCAGGGGGCGATGATGGTCATGTCGGGGGCGAAGCGCTTGATGGCCAGCTCGAACCGGACCTGGTCGTTGCCCTTGCCGGTGCAGCCGTGGGCGATGGCGTCGGCGCCCTCGGCCTTGGCGATCTCCACCAGCTTCTTGGCGATGACGGGCCGGGCAAAGGCGGTGCCCAGCAGATACTGCTCATAGCTGGCGCCCATCTTCATGGAGGGGATGATGACCTCGTCCACCATCTCATCCGTCAGGTCGGCGATGTACAGCTTGCTGGCGCCGGTCTTGATGGCCTTTTCCTCCAGGCCGTCCAGCTCATCGTTCTGGCCCACGTCGCCGGCCACGGCAATGATCTCAGGGTCGTCGTAGTTCTCCTTCAGCCAGGGGATAATGATGGATGTATCCAGTCCACCGGAATAAGCGAGGACGATCTTCTTGATGTCTTTCTTGTCTTTTTTCATGACGGCTGCCTCCCGTGTCTCTTGTTTGATGATGGTTGAATTATACGCTTATCGTGAATATTTATTCAAGTGTCATCCTGCACAACATTTTTTTCATTTCTTGTCAGTTTTTTCATATTATGCCATATCCTGGGCTGATTTATCGCTGTTTTCCCGCCAGGAGGTCCTCCCGGCGTCCCCCCGGGAGCCGCCCCGTCTCCAATATACAGCAATATGCATATAAAAATGTATAATCCGCTCTGGCCCTGCTGGAAGAGGAGCAGGGCCGCTTTCCCATCATTCCGTTCCAACGCCGTCTAGGCGCGCAAAAGGCAAAATTTTGATTTATTCTGTGGATATTTCAGCCGATGCATGCTATATTACCAGTGTCGGGTCCTTGGATGCCGCTCTGTTTTCCATACGATATTGCAGGAAAAAGCAAGCCGATGGACCTTTATGGGGAAACCACCCGGGGCCTGCGGGGAGCCGGCCATCCCTGTTGGGGTACATGGGATACACTGAATTTTCGGAGGCCGCAATGTCTGAAATGAATCTTCTGTTTCTTCAGCAGATCACGAAAATGTTTTTGATGCTGCTGCTGGGCTTTATCGCCGTGAAGGTGAAGCTCATGCCCGCCAGCGCCGGCAAGGGCCTGTCCCAGGTCATTGTAGGCGTCATCCGGCCCTGCGCCATCATTTACGCCTTCCAGGTGGACTTCACCCGGGAGCGGCTTCTGGGCCTGCTGCTGGCCATTTTCGGTGCGGCGCTTTCCCATGTGGTGCTCATTTTTGTCACCTGGCTGCTGGGGGACAAGGCCCTGCACATGAGCCCCGTGGAGCGGGCTTCCATGATCTACTCCAACAGCGGCAACCTGCTCATGCCCCTCATCGCCTTCACCATGGGCCAGGAGTGGCTGTTTTACACCTGCGCCTACATGGGCGCCTTGCAGGTATTCGTGTGGACCCACGGCAAGAGCCTCATCTGCGAAGAGCCCCAGATCGACTGGAAAAAGGCCCTGGGCAACATCAACATCATCGCCATGGCGGTGGGCTTTTTCCTGTTCTGCGCCCGCATCCGCTTCCCCGGTGTGCTGGGCCAGGCGGTGGAGAGCGTGGGCAATGCCCTGGGCTCTACCAGCATGCTGTCCATCGGCATCTCCTTCGCCACCATTGCCCACCTGGACCTGCGGAAAATGTCCCGGGTACTGGTGGTGGCCTTGAACCGGCTCATCGTCTACCCCCTCATTATGCTGGCCATTTTCCTGCTGCTGCGGCTGAACACCCTGCTGCCCGGCGCCCAGCAGATCGTTATGATCACCCTGCTGGGAGCCGGCGCCCCCACCGGCGTGGTCATCACCCAGATCGCCCAGCTGTACGACAAGGAGGCGGACCACGCCAGCCTCATCGGCGTGTTCACCATGCTGTGCAGCATCGTCACCCTGCCGGCGCTTATCTGGGTCTATGAGACCGTCACCGCCCTGCTGTAACGGTCCACCGACGCCACAGGGAGCACGAAGACGTATGGAACTGAAGCAATTGGAATTCTTTATGGCGGCCTGCGACTGCGGCAGCCTGGGAAAGGCCGCCGCCCGGCTCTACACCACGCAGCCCAATGTCAGCAAGGTCATCCACCAGCTGGAGCAACACCTGGGCACTCACTATTCCTTTTTCTAAAGCTCTCCCGAAAAAACCGCCCCGGCGTATAACACGCCGGGGCGGTTTTTCCCTTTTCATTTTCTGTTGATGACTTACACCATTTTCTCCGGCCGGACCGTCTCGTCAAACTCCTCCGCTGTCAGAAGGCCCAGGGCCAGCACCGCTTCTTTTAAGGTGGTGCCGTCGTGGAGCGCCTTTTTGGCGCACTTGGCCGCCGCCTCGTAGCCGATCTTGGGCGTCAGGCAGGTGACCAGCATCAACGAGTTGTTTAGATTGTGCTCCATCCGCTCCACGTTGGGGGTGATGCCCTCCACACAGTGGCCCCGGAAGGAGTCGCACACATCCGCCAGCAGCCGGGCGGACAGCAGGAAGTTGTAGGCGGACACCGGCAAAAACACGTTCAGTTGGAAATTGCCCTGGCTGGCGGCCATGCCGATGGCGGCGTCATTGCCCATGACCTGGACGGCCACCATGGTGACGGCCTCGCACTGGGTGGGATTCACCTTGCCGGGCATAATGGAGCTGCCGGGCTCGTTTTCCGGGATGCGGAGCTCGCCCATGCCGCAGCGGGGGCCGCTGGCCTCGAAGCGAATGTCGTTGGCGATCTTCATGAGGTTTGCCGCCAGGGCCTTCAGGGCGCCATGGGCAAACACCAGGGCGTCCTTGCTGGTGAGGGCATGGAACTTGTTCTCGTCAGGCCGGAACTCCAGCCCCGTCAGCTGACGGAGATAGGCGCACACCATCTCGTCATAGCCCTTGGGGGCGTTGAGGCCGGTGCCCACGGCTGTGCCGCCGATGGCCAGGCGGCACAGCTCCGTCTGGGCCAGCCGCAGCATCCGGCAGGGAGCCGCCACCAGCTCCCGCCAGCCGGAGACCTCCTGGGAAAAGCGCAGGGGCGTGGCGTCCTGCAAATGGGTGCGGCCGATGCGGATAAGGTCGGGGTACGCCGCCTCCAACCTGGCAAAGGCCGCCTCCAGCCGCTCCGCCGCCGGCAGCACCTGCTCCGCCACGCTGAGAGCCGCCGCGATGTGCAAGGCGGAGGGGAACGTGTCGTTGGAGGACTGGGAGGCGTTCACATGGTCGTTGGGATGCAGCGGGACCCCCTGCTCCGCCGCCAGGTGGGCGATGACCTCATTGACGTTCATGTTGGTCTGGGTGCCGCTGCCGGTCTGCCACACCACCAGGGGGAACTCCCCGTCCCACCTGCCGGCGCGGATGTCCCGGCAGGCGGCGGTGATGGCCTCGGCCTGTTGGGCCGTCAGCTTGCCCACGTCGGCGTTGGCCCTGGCGCAGGCCTCCTTCAAATAGGCGAAGGCGGTGATGATCTCCTTGGGCTGGCGCTGGCCGCCGATCTTGAAATTCTCCAGGCTCCGCTGGGTCTGGGCGCCCCAGTGGTGGTCCGCCGGGACGGCGATCTCGCCCATAGTGTCGTGTTCGATGCGGGTATTCATCGGTTGAACCTCCCATTGCTGTCGTGATGCTGTCATTATAACGGACGATGCCGACAAGTGCAAACCTTTTCTCCCGTTTTCCGTTGCCGGACAGGCGGCGGTGTGGTATGATCCTATTGACCGGCGGAGAAACGGCTTTCCGTCTCCGCCGTCTAAACGGACAAACCCCTCCGAGGAAAGGATGACCACGATGAAAAAATTTTGCGCACTGCTGCTGTCCCTGGCGCTGGCCGCCGCACTGACCCTGCCTGCCGCCGCTGACCAGGTGCCCGTATCCGATGCCAAGGCCGTCACTATGGTGCCCCTGCGGGCGGTGGCGGAGACCTTGGGCTACCAGGTGACCTGGGACGGCTCCCTGCCCGGCGCCCGGCTGACACGGGGAGACCGGGAAGCCGTCCTGGTGCTGGGCATGGGCTATGCCACGCTTATGGACCATGCGGACGGCGGCGACCCCGTCATGGGGTCCTCCCTGCTTCTGGACGCCGCCCCCGCCATGCTGGAAAAGGGCGTCATGTATGTCCCGGCGGGTTTCTTCAACGACCTTGCGGGCCAGACCTGCGTTACTGTCTCCGACAGCGGAGCCATCTCCGTGGAGATGAATACCACCCCCACCGGCGGCAACGCCCAGCTGCCGAACCCCCAGCACCAGCACAACACCGTGGAATCTCTGGAGGCCGCCGTGGGCTTCCCTGTGCCGGTGCCCGCGGCACCGGCGGGCTTCTCCTTCACCCTCATTCAGGACATCGGCGGCACCCTGGCGGAGCTGCGCTGGAGCGACGACGTGCAGGAGCTGACCTACCGGGTCAGCCGGGGCGGCAATGACAACAGCGGTGACTACACCGTCTATCCCGCCAGCGGCACCCTAACGGTAAAGGACACCTCCGTCCAGTGGCGGGGCGACGCGGGGGGCATCCGGGTGGCCCTGTGGACCCGGGACGGCTTCTCCTTCTCCCTCCGGGCCTCCGACGGTTTGACGGAGCGCCAGGTGCGGCAGATGGTGGAAAGCGTGCTGTGACAGTGCAAAACCGGGGCGGACTTTGTCCGCCCCGGTTTTTATGTATCAGGCCGTGATATGCTTGAAGTTGCCCAGGGTCTCGTTCACCTCCGCCACCCAGGCGAAGGTGCCGGGAAACTGGCGGAGGATCTCCTGGAAGCGGATGATCTGGTGGCGGTTCACCACGCAGATCAAAAAGTCCCGGGGCTCCGAGGAGTACATGCCCCGGGCGGGCAGCACCGTGACGCCGTGGCCCAGTTCCTCCATGAGCCGGGCGGACAGGGCGGAAGCCTCCTTTGTGACCACCTCGAATTTCAATGCCCGCTTGCCGCCCTTGAGGATGCTGTCGCTGATGCGGGAGCTGAGGTAGCAGTAAAGCAGGCACAAGATCACCGGCTCGAACTTACAGCCGTAGACAAAGAAGGACAGCACCGCCACGGAGGCGTTCAGTCCGAAGATGACCCACACGAGGCTGGCCTCCGGATGCTTTTTCCGTACCCAGGCGGCTACGATATCCGTGCCGCCGGTGGAGCCGTTCTGCCGGATGGTAAAGCCGTACACCACGCCGCTGACCACGCCGGCGGCCACAGGCCCCAGAATGGCGGAGTTGCCGTTGTCCGTGTGGTAGGCGACGGCGCTGAGGTCCACCTGGTTCAGCGCCAGGGTCACGGCGGAAAACACCAGCACAAAGGCCAGGTTTTTCAAGGCGAAGTCCCGGTCCACATGCCGCCACGCCAGCAGGATCAACGGCAGATTGATGAGCAGAGACATGTAGCCGATGCTCACGTGGAACAAATACTGGATCATGGTGGCCAGACCGTTGATGCCCGCCGGCGCGAAGGCGTTGGGGAACACGAATACCTCGTAGCTCAGCCCCATGACCACCGCCAGCGCCATGACGATCCCATAGCTTTTCCCTGTTTTCCAAGCGTTTCCGCCCATATGCCGCGTCCTCCCCGCCGGTCATCCGGCCCGTTTTCCAAGGGGGAGTATACGCTTCCATTTTTTGTTTTGCAAGTATTCTTGCAAAATTTTTCCTGTTTTGCAAGAATTATTTCTTTTCATGCAAATTTTCCACTTCCAGCCGGCAAAACCGCTCCCCTATGCACCGCTGGCTGACGGAAGCGCCACCCTGTCCGTCACGGAAAAACAGTTTAAATGGAAAAAGAGGTTGAATCCCCGCGGCCGACATAGTACAATAGAGCCATATCCTATATATTTGCCGCTTTAAAGGAGCACAGTCTCCTTGCCTGTTCCGGCGCGGCGGACGCCCTCCGCCGCATCACGATCTCAGGAGGACCTTTTTCATGCATGTCATTGTTGACCTGATCTCCGTCGTCTACAGATTTTTATGGGGCGACCTCATCACGCTGCCCCTGCCCGGCGGCGGGAGCGTGGGCCTTTCCCTGCTGGTGCTGCTGCTCATCCCCACCGGCATCTATTTCACGTTCCGCACCCGCTTTCTGCCCCTCCGCCTGTTTCCCGAAATGCTGCGGGTGACGGCGGAAAAGCGCGGCGGGAACGGCAGCGCCATCTCCGGCTGGCAGGCCCTCATTATCTCCACCGCCACCCGTGTGGGCATGGGCAACCTCATCGGCGTGGTGGCGGCCATCTCCGCCGGCGGCGCCGGGGCGGTGTTCTGGATGTGGCTGTCCGCCCTCATCGGCTCCTCCACCGCCTTCATTGAGGCCACGCTGGCACAGCTCCACAAAAAGCCGGATCCCCTTTACGGCGGCTACCGGGGCGGCCCCGCCTACTATATCCATGACTACTTCGCCGCCAGGCGGAAGGGCGTCTCCCGCCGCAGCGTCACCGCCGTGCTGTTCGCCCTGTCGGGCCTCATCTGCTGGTGCGGCATCAGCCAGGTCATCAGCAACTCCGTCTCCTCCGCTTTTGAAAACGCCTTCCACATCCCGCCCATTTACACCACAGTGGTGCTGGTGGTGCTGGCGGCTGTCATCGTTCTCAGGAAAAACGCCACCGTGAAGGTACTGGACGTGCTGGTGCCCATCATGGCCGGGTGCTACTTCCTCATGACCATCGTGCTCATTTTGAAAAACGCGGCGCTGCTGCCGGCGGTCTTTCAGCGGATCTTCCAGGAGGCCTTCGGCCTGCGGCAGGCGGTGGCAGGCGGCTTCGGTGCCGTGCTGATGAACGGCGTGAAGCGGGGCCTGTTTTCCAACGAGGCCGGCTCCGGCTCCGCTCCCTGCGCCGCCGCGGCGGCGGAGACCAGCCACCCCGCCAGATCCGGTCTGCTCCAGGCCTTCGGCGTGTTCATTGACACCATCGTCATCTGCAGCTGCACCGCCCTGATCATGCTGCTGACCCCGGAGGCGCAGGTCCAGGGGCTGGAGGGCATGGACCTGCTCCAGGCGGCCATGGCGTATCATCTGGGCGGCTTTGGCGTGGTGTTCATTGCTTTGATCCTGTGGCTGTTCAGCTTCTCCACCTTCATCGGCATCCTGTTTTATGCCCGTTCCAATGTGGCTTACCTCTTTGGGGACAGCTGGGTGTCCCAGACGGCCTATAAGATCTTGGCCCTGGTGATGCTGTTTATCGGCGGTCTCGCCGCCTATACCTTCGTGTGGGACCTGGGCGATGTTGGCATCGGTCTCATGACCATTTTCAACATCGCCGTCATCCTGCCCATGTCCCGGGAGGCGCTGGACGCCCTGCGGGAGTACGAATCTCTCCGGAAACGCTGAACAAAAGCCCTGCGGCGCTTGGCCGCAGGGCTTTTTCATATGCTGTTGTTTTTTACCGGCGTCCTCCGCCGAAACCGCCCCGGCTGCCGCCGAAGCCGCCGCCAAAGGAGCCGCCTCCACCGAAACCGCCCCGACTGCCGCCGAAGCCACCGCCAAAGGAACCGCCTCCGCCAAAGCCGCCCCGGCTGCCGCCGAAGCCGCCGCCAAAGGAGCCGCCTCCGCCGAAACCGCCCCGGCTGCCGCCGGTGCTCCTGGGCGGACGGGGCGGGCGGGACGAGGGGCCGCCGCTGGGTGGCTTGGGCCCGCCGCCTCTGGGCGGGCGGGGAGAACGGGGCGGCCTTGGCCGCCGGGGCCGTCCCCAGAACACCGGGTAATACCGCCGGGTGGGAATGCCCATGCCGGGCATCATGTAACGGCGGCGGTAGCGGTCATAGCGCAGCCGGTCCACCACCACCCAGATGATGAGCAGCACCGCCAGCAGCAAAACCAGCTCCATGACTACGGAGCCGGTGCTGGGCGCCATGGCGCCTGTGGTCTCCGTGTAATACCCGCTGCCGGCGGAGAAATTCTCCCGGACGGCGGGGATGTAGTTTTCCCGGACGGTGACATCATACAGCTCTGCGAACCAGTCCATATAGGCCTTCACGGTCTTGCGGACGGCGGCGTCATAGTCTCCGGCGGCGAAGTCCTCCTCCATATAGACATACAGCATGCTGGTCAGCTCATTGCCGTACCGGTACAGTCCGTCGCCGCCGGCGATGCCGTAATTGCCCACAAGGCCGTTGTCCGCCAGGTCCTCCAGGGCCAGCACCAGCACCAGGCCGTTGTTCCGCTCCGCGGAGCCCACGCCGTAGGCCGCGCCCAGTTGGGTGGCATAGTCCACGATGTCGGTGCCATCGGTGGTGTCCACCGTCTGCACCATGATCTGGGCGCCGGTCTGGGCAAACAGGGAGGTGTTCATCTCGTCGATGTAGGTCATGGTCTTGTCCGTCAGGACGCCGGCGTAGTCATAGACATACGTGTAGGTGCCCACCACGGCGGTGGACGCCTGCCCCAGGCCCTCCGGCTTTCGGGCCTGCCCCAGCAGGATGCCCGCCGCCATGGCCAGCACCATGACCAGGGCGGCCACGGAACGTTTTTGGAATAATTTCATAGGCAGTTCCTTTTATTGATGCAGCTCCATGAGCTTCTGCTTCAGCTCCCCTTCGATCTTACCCAGCTGGACTTCCGCCTCCCGGCGCTTCTGGGCGCCCTCCCGCTGGATGTTCAGCACCTCGTCCAGCGTCTCGATGAGCTGCTGGTTCGTGTGCTGCAGGGTCTCGATGTCCACCACGCTGCGCTCGGCCTCCCGGGCGGTCTGGATGGTGCCCATCTTCAGCATGTCGGCGTTCTTTTTCAAAAGCTCGTTGGTCATCTCCGTGACGGCGCTCTGGGCGGCGGTGGCCTGCCGGCCGTGCTCCATGCCCAGGGCCAGCACCATCTGGCTCTTCCACAGGGGGATGGTGTTCACCAGAGAGGACTGGATCTTCTCCACCATCAGCGTGTCGTTGTTTTGCAGCAGGCGGGTCTGGGGGCCCATCTGGACGGAGATCATCCGCGTCAGTTCCAAATCGTGGAGCTTCTTTTCAAAGCGGTCGCACATCTGGACCATGTCGTTGTACCGCTGGGCGTCCTCCTGGGCGCCGCTCTGCTCCGCCTTGGCCTTCAGGGCGGGCAGCTCACCCGCCTGTACGTCCGCCAGCCGCTTCTTGCCTGCCAGGATGTACATGGTCAGCTCCTTGTAATACTTCAGGTTCAGCTCGTACATCTGGTCGAACATGGCCACGTCCTTCATCAGCGTCACCTGATGCCGCTCCAGCTCCCGGGCGATCTTGTCCACGTTGCTCTCCACCTTGGCGTACTGGGCCTTCATGGTCTCCAGCTTGCTACCGGCCTTTTTGAACCGGCCGAACAGGCCCTTCTTCTCCTCTTCCTCGCCGAAGCCCTTCAGCTCCACCACCAGCTCGGAAAGGGACTTGCCCACCTCGCCCAGATCCTTGGTGCGGACGGAGGCCAGGGCGTTTTCGGAAAAGCCCGCCACGTTTTTCTGGGCGGCGGCGCCGTACTGGAGGATCATATTGGAATCCATGATGTCGATCTTCTTGGAAAAGTCCTCCACGGCCTGCTTTTCCGCGTCGTTCAAAAGGCTGTCATCCATCTCCACGGGAGCGGCCTCCGGCTTGGCGGGCTCGGCGGGAGCGGCAGGGGCGGAGGGGTCCAGGGTCAGCTCCGGCACCGCCTGGGCGGCGGTCTGCGGTTCCAGCGTCAGCTGGGGGATGTTGTTCTCACTCATTGCGTGTTCCTCCATTTATCTTGAAGTTCCGGCGGAAAGCCGCCGTTACCGGGAAGCGCGGATGGCCCGGGCCACCGCCAGCGCGGCACCCGCCAGCCACAGCAGCCCCACGATGCAGTCAAACAGGTAAACCGTGGGCCGGGAGGCGATCAGTCCGATGTACAGCCACCGCAGGGCGCAGGCCAGACACACCAGCACCAGAGCGATGTTGGTAAGGCGTTTCTTCGCCTGTTCACTCATTGTCTTCTCTCCTTCCCTCACAGCTCCAGCTTGATGTCCGTGTCCGGCAGGGGGACGGTCTCCGCCTTCAGCGGCCCGTCCGTCAGTCCCTCCCGGGCCATCATGTTCTCCAGCACGGTGATGTCCGTGGAGATGTCCAGGGCCTCGGCGCCGTACAAGCTGTCCAGCTGCTTTTCAAAGGCCGCCGCGATGGTCCGCATCATGCCCTCCACCTTGGAAAGGGTGGTGTCGATGTTCTCGCCGGAGACGCCGGCGCCGCTCATGCGGTCATAGGCGTTCAGCAGCTTCAATGTGGTAGGCAGATAGTAGTCCATGAACTTGCGGATCTGGGGGAGTTTTTTTGGGTCCCGCTTCACCTCGTCGAAGATCTTTTGGGACACCTGCTCCAGCCGGACGATGTCGGCGGAGATGCCGGAGTCGGCGATGTTGTCGTCCAGACGCTTCATCTCGGCGATGGCCATGCCGCCGTCCTTGAGCATTTTGTCCACCTCCGGGTCTCCGGTGGACGCCTCCTTGGGCTTTTCCGCCTTCTTCGGGGCGGCCTCCTCCGTGCCGCCGATGGCGCCGCCGCTGCGGCACAGGGCGTTCACGGCGAAAAACACCCCCACGGACACCGCCGCCAGCAGCGCGTAATGGGTCACGGCGTACAGGGGGAGCAGCGCGCCCCACGCCAGCCACAGGACCGCCACTGCGTAAAAAGGCGCCGCGCTTTTGCGGGCAGTTGTCTCCATAAGCGGACCTCCTTTGCGTACAGCATTCATAATAGAGATATTATACCCCCCGCCGCCGTATCCGGTCAAGGCGGCGGACCTGTAAAATGATCATGAATGGGAAAAAACCGGCAGCCAAGGCCGCCGGTCCGAGCTTTCGAAAAAGGGTAAACCGCTGGATAACGGGAAGGAAGATAGTTACGAAAGAAACCCAGGAGGGGTGTCCCAAGGTGAATTGCCGCGAAGCGGCAAGAGAGGGTGGCCTGGGCCATTCGTTTTCAATCATAAGTTTTTCAGAACTTTTTAAAGTCCTGAAAAACTTGTTCAGGCTGGCGAAAAGAATTTTTCGCCAGCCTGAAACCGGCGGCCAAGGCCGCCGGCCCCCCTCAGGGCGCTCCGTATATCCCCGCCGCCATATCTCGCCACAGGGCCAGATGGGGCGGCCGGAACGTGCACCACACGAACAAAAAGGCCAGGGCCCACAGCACCGCCAGCCCCAGGATCTGCTGCCACAGAGAAGTAAACCGCCCCCGGCCCAGCAGGCGGAAGTCCAGGGCAAAGGCCCCCAGGGCCGCCAGGAAAAACACGGCGATGTCCGCCCACATCACATGAAACCCCAGGACGCCGGTATAGGTATAGAACAGCACCGGGATCAGCGCCAGCCCCGTCAGTGTGCTGACCGTCCGCACGGCCAGGAAGTTGGGGTAGTTCTTTCCCATGACGCACACCTGGACCACGGAAAACAAAAACAGCGGCACAAACAGCAGCTTCATATGCTCCCAGGTGGATTCATTGACAGCGGAGAACGCCGCCGCGAACACGCTGCCGCCGCTCCATCTATACAGAAAATGCAGCAGCGTCCCCGCCGCTCCGGTGAACAAAAAGCCCGCCAATTCCCACAGTGCCAGCCGCCTGCGCATGGAAACCGCCTCCTTCAACAGCAAAGCCGCGGCCCCGGTGGGGCCGCGGTCTCAGTTTACACGGTGTCCGGCGGTTTTATGCACGCAGATACGGGCCGTATTCCCCCAGAGCCTCCGCCAGGTCCTCCAGGGTCCATGGAAAGGACTCCTTGGTGCTCTCCGCGCAGCTTGCCAGCGCCCGGCACATGGCCCGGGCCTCGTCCTCCGTCCGCTGGTCCAGCAGCGCCGGCAGGGCCGAAAGCTCCGCCTGGGAGCGGCTGAGGATGTAATAGGGCAACAGCCAGTCATGGGTGGAACCCTCCGTCAGGAAAAAGGCGTCCGTCAGCTGGGCCAGGCTGGCCTGGTCCAGCTCGCCCAGGGGCAGCTCCACGGAGAAGCCGCCGGTGCCCGTTCCCACGAGATACCAGTCCCCCGCCTCGTTCTTCTTCACCAGCGCCTCGCAGCCCCAGCCGTAATAGCCGTCCTCGTCCGGCTGGCCCAGGCCGGCGCCGGCCTGCCAGTGGCTGGCGCCCTCCCCCTCAGGGTCCGCCAGCTTGATCCGCAGGCCCATGCCGCAGCAGAAATTCTCCGGCTGGCCGCGGTACCAGTCAAACACATCCGCGCCGCCGAAGGCCGTATCCTCCGGCTTCCAGGTGACCCAGGCGGGGACGGCGCGGTAGTTTTCCGCCAGCCCCTCTCCCAGCACCTCCGCCGCCTCTGCCGGAGAGAGGGCGCCGTCCGCCGTCACGTCACGCGCCCAGGCGCCGACGGCGTCCTCGGCGATGATGGCCAGCTGGCGGCAGAACTTGCCCTCATAGGGCTCCCCCTCCCGGGGGTTCACGGCACTGGCATAGGACACCGCTCCGCCGCCCCGCTGCCAGCGGACCAGGTCGCTGTCGGACCGGCACTGGATGGAGGTCTGACTGTCGGCGTCCGCCAGGGTGAACAGGGTCCCGCCGCCGGCGGGCAGGGCCTCCCAGTCCCCCGCCTCCGCCGGGGACCAGTCGTAGGAGACGGGAAACCCATTTTCCCGTCCCGCCACGTTCCAAGCGTTGTCCGGGATGATGTCCAGGGTGGTGACGGTGCCGTCCGCCTCCTCCACGGACACCAGGCACGCCAGGTCCTCCGTGATGGCGGCATAGGCCCCGGCGCAGTCCGCCGCCAGGATCTGGCCCACGTCCGTCTCCGGAGCCGGGTCCGCCGGGGGCGCCGGCTCCGTCTGTTTTTTTCCGCAGCCGGCCAGCAGGACCGCCGCCAGCAAAAGCCCGGTGAAAACACGTTTCATGGCAAACATCCTCCTGTTGGTTGATAACTTCACCATAGTGGTTTTCAACTGAAACTTCCTGACAATTTCAAGACAAATCGTAACGATTCGGATACAAACGGAAAAAAAGAAGCGGCTCACGCCGCTCCCTCAGCCAGTCAAAAAAGTTCAAATTACTTTTTTGACTGGCAGCACAATGCCTCGCTTTTTGGGCTGCTCCTCATACGAACACCGCCTGCACCAGTAGCATATACAGCGCCGTGCCCCCGGCGATGGACAAAAGCACATTCCCCTTCCAGCGGTGCAGCAACCCCACCACCGCGATGGACAGGAGCTCCGGCAGCCCGTGGGACGCCGCCGTCCAGGAGACGTTTTTCAGGCAGTACACCACCAGAAGGCCCATGACCGCCGCCGGCAGCACCCGGCCCAGATACAGCACCGCCGGCGGCGGGTCCTTCTTCTCCGGGAACAGCCAGAAGGGCAGCCAGCGGGTGATCTGGGTGCCGGCGGCCACCGCCAGGATGATGGTCACGGTTTGAAACGGCGTCAGGTGCACAGGCGTTTCCTCCCTCCCAGTAATACCGCCAGAATGAGCGCCATGGCGGGGATGACCAGGTCCTCCGCTCCGAACACCGCCAGGCTCACCCCGGCGCAGGCCAGGCCAATGAGGCCGAAGGGCCGGTTTTCCGGCTTTTTCCACTGCTCCAGAAACAGCACCACGAACAGCGCCGTCAGGGCGAAGTCCAGGCCCGTGGTGTCAAAGGTGATGAGCCGTCCCAAAAGGCCACCCAGGGCGGTGGCACCCACCCAGTACAGGTAATCCAGCAGAGTGATCCAGAAATAAAAGTCCTTCCGCGCCACGCCCTCCGGCGGCTCCAGGGTGGACACTAGGGAAAACGTCTCGTCACACAGGGCGAACACCATGAAAAGCCGGGCTTTGCCCAGGCCCTTGTACTTGTCCAGCAGGGAGAGGCCGTAAAACATGTGGCGGGCATTGACCATGATGGCCAGCAAAAAGGCCTGCAGGGGGTCGAAGGCCTTCACCAGCAGCGTGATGGCCACATACTGCATGCTGCCGCCGAAGCCGATGGCGCTCATGAGGGTGGACCACAGGGGCCCGTAGCCGTTGCTCTCCATCAAAATCCCGTAGGCGACGCCCAGGGCCAAAAAGCCCGTCATCACCGGCACCGTGGCGGGAAAAGCGGCTTTCAGCGCCGCCCGCTGGTTTGGTTGTTCGCTCAGGCGCTCCATTGCGTTCTCCAATTTCCTATTGTATTTATGGGTATTCAAAAGCATACCGCCAAGATCGCCCCCTGTCAAGAGGACCGGCGGCAGCTTTCGATCCCCTTATTCGTAGGGACCAAACAGCAGCATCCGCCCCAGCAGGGCGAAAAACAGCAGGCCGAAGCCGGCAAAAACCCGGCCGGCAAATACATTCACGCTGCGCAGGTCCTCCCACCGGGCCCGCAGGTCCGGGTCCCCGGGCATCGGGCACGGGCCCATCCGCTTTCCCAGGTACTGTCCCCAGCGTTTTTCCTTCCACTCCCGGCAGGCGTGGGGATACCGCTGGGAGAATGCGTTTTCAAAACCGAGGCCCTCCCGGGCGGCACAGGCCATCACATACAGCCAGCAGCCCGCCATGGGGAGGGCCATGGTCTCAAAGGAAGGCTCAAAGACGTTGTAAAGGATGATGACCGCCTCGATGGCCCACAGCACCCGCAGGCGTTTTTGATACTTGGGCGTCAGATTTTTCATCGCTCCCCCGTTATAAAAGCAAAGGCCGCGCCGCAGGCGGCGCGGCCCTGTGTCCGGTGTCTCACATCTTCTCCGGCGCGTCCACGCCGATGAGCTTCAGGCCGTTGCGCAGCACCACCCGGGTGTCGTCCGCCAGCTTCAGCCGGGCCGCCTGGACCGCCGGCTCCTCGCCCTTGATGCGGCAGGCATTGTAGAACCGGTGGAAGCAGGCCGCCAGCTCCTGGAGATAGCGGTTGATGTGGCTGGGATCGTAGTCCCGGGCCGCCAGCCGGATCTCCTCGCAGAACTGGGAGAGCTGCTTGATAAGGGCGGCCTCCGTCTCGCCGGAGAGCAGGGACATGTCCACCCCGCTCTGGACCGGGACGGCCACGCCCTCCGCCTCCATGGCCCGCAGGAGCGAGCAGATGCGGGCGTGGGCATACTCCACGTAATAGAGGGGGTTCTCGCTGTCCTCCCGGACGGCCAATCCCAGGTCAAAGTCCATCTGAGTGTCGGGCTTGGCGTTGAAGTACCACCGGGCAGCGTCCACGCTGACCTCGTCCAGCAGGTCGGACAGGCTGATGGCCTTGCCGGTGCGCTTGCTCATGCGGACCACCTCGCCGTCCCGCAGCAGCTTCACCAGCTGCATGAGGACGATGTCCAGCTTGCCGCTGCCGTCCAGACCCAGGGCGTCCAGAGCCCCCTTCAGCCGGGCCACGTGGCCGTGGTGGTCGGCGCCCCAGACGTTGATGACCTTGTCAAAGCCCCGGACGGCGAACTTGTTGCGGTGATAGGCGATGTCGGCGGCAAAGTAGGTGTAAAACCCGTTGGCCCGGCGGAGCACATCGTCCTTCAGGTCCAGCTTTTCGATATCCTTTTCCTTTTTGCCGGCCTTCATGAGGTTTTCCCGCATGATGTCGGCGGTCCGCAGCCACAGGGCCCCGTCCTTTTCGTAGGTCCAGCCCCGCACCGTCAAAAGGTCCACGGTCTCGGCCACATAGCCGCTCTCATGGAGGGTGGACTCATAGAACCAGTTGTCGTAGTGGATCTTGTACCGCTGGAGGTCCGTCTTCATCTTGGGCAGGTTCACGGAAAGGCCGTATTGGGCCAGCTCCGCCTGCCGTTCCTCCTCCGGGACGTGCAGCAGCTTTTCACCGTTCTGGTCATAGTAGGCCTGGGCCAGGTCCCGGATGTCGCCGCCCTGGTAGCCGTCCTCCGGGAAGGGCACCGCGTCCTCGCCCTTGATGAGCTGGAGATAGCGGGCCTCGATGGAGTGGGCGAACTTGTCGATCTGGTGGCCGGCGTCGTTGACGTAGAACTCCCGGGTCACGTCGGCGCCGCAGGCTGTCAGCACGGAGGCCAGGGTGTCGCCCAGGACGCCGCCCCGGGCATTTCCCATGTGCATGGGGCCGGTGGGGTTGGCGGAGACGAACTCCACCATGATCTTCTTCCCCCGCAGGCCGTCGTTGGTGCCATAGTCCTCCCCTTCGGTCTCCACGGCCTCCATGACGCCGGCGTACCAGCTGTCGTTCAGGCGGAAGTTCAAAAAGCCAGGGCCGGCGATCTCCGCGGAGGCGAAATAAGTGCCCTCCAGCCGCATATGATCCAGCAGGGCCTGGGCGATGTTCCGGGGCGGCTGCCGCAGGGCCTTGGAGGCAGCCAGGGCGAAGGTGGTGGTAAAGTCGCCGTTGGCAGTGTCCTTGGGGATCTCCACGGGAGCGGTCTTCACCTCTGCCCGGGGCAGGGTGCCGTCGGCCACCGCCGCCTCATAGGCGGCCATGGCCAGGGCCGCGGCCTGGTCTTTCGCGTTTTGGATCATGTTGATCATATCATCGATACCTCTTTCGTTGGCATTTGATTCTTGCAATTAGGAATGAGGAATTAGGCGTTAGGAATGGTTGTATTCCGCCGCAGGCGGAGTGATTTAAATCGTCCGGCACCGCCGGACACCAAAATTCCTAATTTCTCACTCCTAATTCTTTCGCTTTACCCGAATTTTAAAGCAGTTTTTCCCCGTCACAGTATGCTCCACGGCGATGGAGTACTTGATCTCCATCAGACCGCCCCGCTCCGTCAGGTTGTGCTTCAGCACACTGGTCTGAATGTCCACGGACAGCTCCCCGAAGGGGGTCTCGTACAGGGACGTATGCTGCCGCCCCTCCTCAAACACCATCTGGGAGTTGACGGTGCCGGACCGGGTCAAAATCACCCGGGGTCCCTGGAGCTGGAAGCGGGTGGTGGTACCCTCCATGCCGGTGAGGGCCGTCTCCTGATAAGCCAGCACCATGCCGTCCTCCGTCAGCGTCAGGGTCCCCTCGGTCATCAGCTCCTGGGCGTCGGGGTCGATGCCGTCAAAATACTGCTCGCCCCGGATGGACAGCATCACCGGGAGCGGCTCACGTTCAATACTGGTCAATGTCGATCCTCCGTGCCGCGTGGCGCAGGTCCTCCTGTAAAAACACCGAGGCGATGCGCTCAAAATCCTCCGGGCGGTCGCTGACATAAAATTCCGCCTCGCCCCGGCGGCTCTCATCCGTCCGCAGGCCGCCGGCCTTCAGCATCCGCTTCAGCTCAAAGGCGGACTCCTCCCCGGCGGAGACCAGCGTCACCTCCGGTCCCATGATGGCACCGATGATATCCGTCAGCAGCGGGTAATGGGTACAGCCCAGGATGAGGGTGTCGATGCCGGTGGCCTTCAGGGGCTCCAGATACTCCCGGGCCACGGTCTCGATGACCACGTCCCCCCGCTGGATGCGGCCGTTTTCCACCAGGGGCACAAACAGCGGGCAGGGCAGGCACTGCACCTCCACAGCCGGGTCCATGCGGCGGAGCGTGGCCTCATAGGCGCCGGAGCGGACGGAGGCCAGGGTGGCGATCATGCCGACTTTTTTGTTTTTCGTCACCAGCAGCGCCCGGCGGCAGGTGGGCTCCACCACGCCCACGATGGGCAGGTCGTTTTCCCTTTGCAGCGTGTCCAAGGACGTGGTGGACACGGTGCCGCAGGCGATGAGGATGGCCTTCAGGTCAAAGGACCGGAGGAAGCGCACATCCTGCCGGGCGTATTTCAGCAGCGTCTCCTTGGAGCGGCCGCCGTAGGGCACCCGGGCGGTGTCGCCGAAATAGATGAGGTCCTCCTCCGGCAGGATCTGGCGCAGGGAACGCACCGCCGTCAGCCCCCCCAGGCCGGAGTCGAACACACCGATGGGTCGCATATCCATAGCTTTTTTGAACTCCTTATGGAAATCCGGGTCTGTATCTCACCCGGTCAGCATCCGAGTTATATATTATACTATGTACTGATATTTGCCGCAAGACAGATTTTAGTCTTTTTACCCTGTTTTTTGTGTGGAATTTTGCATACGCCTTTGTTATAATCATAACTACTGCAAAAACTTTGGAGCAACTGGGAGGTGTCTGCCCAATGAAGATCGAACTGACGGAGCAGCAGTACCGCTATCTGCTGGATCTGGTGTACATAGGGAACTGGGTGGTGAACTCCACCCGGGAAAATGACCGCATCAAGGAATACGACCAGGTGGAGAGCCTGATTTTTTCCCACTGCCTGGACCATAAGATGAGCAAGCTGGTGGAGCTGTGCCAGGGGGAGCTGATCCCCTCCCGGGCCTTTGCCGACGGCGGCATCCACGAGGCCATCGAAAATTACGAGGATGTGGTGTTTTACGAGATCCTGGCGGAGGAGCTGGCCCTGCGGGACATGGACGGCGAGCCGCTGACCCGGGAGAACTATACCCAGCTGATGGACCGCATCGACGCCTACCTGTCCGAATTCGACCAGCACGGCACGGACAACATCAGTGTGGATATGGACGAATAAGTGCCGGCAAAACGGCGGTAACAAGAAAAGGAGATCGAATATGGCTGAACAAGCAAAAGTGTATTTCGCGGACTTCCGCTGTCCCAGCTGGCGGGAGAACCTGCCCCAGAAGCTGGCCCGCCTCATCATGACCGCCGGCTTCGGCGACATCGACATGGAGGACAAATACGTCGCCATCAAAATGCACTTCGGTGAGCCGGGCAACCTGGCCTATCTGCGGCCCAACTGGGCCAAGGTAGTGGTGGACCTGGTGAAGAGCCAGGGGGGCAAGCCCTTCCTGACAGACTGCAACACCCTGTACGTGGGCGGCCGGAAAAACGCCCTGGACCATATCGAATCCGCCTACCAGAACGGCTTCAATCCCTACAACACCGGCTGCCACATCCTCATCGCCGATGGTTTGAAGGGCAATGACGAGGTGTCCGTCCCCGTGGAGGGCGGCGAATATGTGAAAGAGGCCAAGATCGGCCGGGCCGTCATGGACGCGGACGTGTTCATCTCCCTGACCCATTTCAAGGGCCATGAGCAGGCCGGCATGGGCGGCACTTTGAAAAACATCGGCATGGGCTGCGGCTCCCGGGCCGGCAAGATGGAAATGCACAACTCCGGCAAGCCCTTCGTCAAGCAGAAAAAGTGCGTGGGCTGCCGGGCCTGCGCCAAAATCTGCGCCCACGGCGCTCCCCAGTTCGGCCCGGACGGCAAGGCCAGCATCGACACGAGCAAGTGCGTGGGCTGCGCCCGGTGCCTGGCCATCTGCCCCAAGGACGCCATCGCCTCCCGGGATGACGAGGCCCCCGCCATCCTCAACAAGAAGATCGCCGAGTACACGAAGGCCGTGGTGGACGGCCGTCCCTGCTTCCACATCTCCCTGGTGGTGGATGTCTCCCCCAACTGCGACTGCCACGGGGAAAACGACGTGCCTCTGGTGCCCAATGTGGGCATGTTTGCCTCCTTTGACCCCGTGGCCCTGGACCAGGCCTGCGCCGACGCGGTCATGGCCCAGAGCGCCGTGTCCAATTCCGTGCTGTTCGACAAGGACTGTGCCTGCAACCAGGGCGACTACTTCCAGAAGGCCCATCCGGACACTGACTGGCAGGTCTGCCTGGAGCACGGGGAAAAGCTGGGTCTGGGCACCCGGAACTACCAGCTCATCAAGATCTGAATTTCATGAAAAAAGAAGGACTTCCGTTGGGAAGTCCTTCTTTTTTCGTACTCATTGAAACAGATAGCCGTTGTTTTGCAGGTCCTCCATGTAGTGAAGGAAGTGGCTGTGGTCCCGGAATTCACATTGGTCGTATCCATCCACGGCGTGGAAGGACGCGATCTTTCGGATCTGGTCCAGCCAGACGGTCCAGACCTGGGGCTCGGCAGCGATCATGATGGTCTCCCTCCTGCAATTAGTTTCTTGCCTATAATATGTAAGCTCCGCCGCCGGATGGGACAGGCCCGGAAAAAATTTTCCGCATAAAGCGCCCGCCTCCGCAGACACTAAGGCCGATCTTGAAGCAAGGAGTGGAACGTGTATATGCCGGAGAGAATCGTGATCGCCCTGGGCGGAAACGCCCTGCAATCCAAAGACAGCGCCCCCACCGCCGAAGCCCAACTGGAGGTGGTGAAGCGCACCAGCGAGTTCATCGCCGAGATCAGCCAGCGGGGCTACGAAATGGCGGTGGTCCACGGCAACGGCCCCCAGGTTGGCCGCATCGTCCTGGCCAGCGAGACCGCCAAGGACGTGGTGCCGCCCATGCCCTTTGACGTGTGCGGCGCCATGAGCCAGGGCTATATCGGCTACCACATCCAGCAGGCCCTGAAATACGCCCTGAACAAGCGGGACCGCAATTACCCCGTGGTGTCCCTCACCACCCAGGTGGTGGTGGACCGCCGGGACCCCGCCTTCCAGACACCCACCAAGCCCATCGGCGCCTTTTACACGGAGGAGGAGGCCCGGCGCCTGGAACGGGAGAAGGGCTACACCATGAAGGAGGACGCCGGCCGGGGCTGGCGGCGGGTGGTGCCCTCCCCCCTGCCCTGCCGCATCGTGGAGATCGGCGCCGTGCGGCTCTTGTGGGACCACGCCATCGTCATCACCTGCGGAGGCGGCGGCGTGCCGGTGGTGGAGAACCCCGACGGCACCCTGGAGGGCGTGGCCGCCGTCATCGACAAGGACTTTGCCGCGGAACTGCTGGCGGAGGCGGTGGAGGCCGATGCCCTGCTCATTTTGACGGAGGTGGAAAAGGTGGCCATCCGCTTTGGTCAGCCGGACCAGCGGGACCTGGACCACCTGAGTCTGGCGGAGGCCGCCCGCTATGTCCGGGAGGGCCACTTCGGCGCCGGCAGCATGCTGCCCAAGGTGGAGGCCGCCATGAAGTTCGTCCGGTCCAACCCCGGCAAAAAGGCCATCATCACCAGCCTGGACAAGGCCCTGGAGGCCCTGGACGGCAAGACCGGCACCGTGGTCACCTTCGCGTAACCGTCTTTCAGCCTGACAGTCCTGTCAGGCTGAAATTTTTTTGAGGTTTGTCTCCCACGGGGGAACTTTTTTCCGATATCCTGCGTCTGTATGAAAGAAGTACTTTGATACATAAGGAGAAACACCATGAAACAGAAGACCCTTGCCCTGCTCTTGGCGCTGGCCCTGTCCCTTTCCCTGACCGCCTGCGGAAAGCAGGAGGCCCCGGCGGCCCCGGAGGAGACAGAGAAGACGGAGACCACGGAGCCTGTCCAGCCGGAGGAGTCCCAGGAGGAAGAATCTTCCGGAGAGGAATCCCCCGAAGAGGAAGCCCCCGCCGAAGATGAGGATGCCGGCAAGCTGCCGGAAAACGCCGGCGGCCAGGAGAGCGCCAACCAGCCCGCCCAGAAGCCGGCCGAGCCCCCTGCCCAGAAGCCCGTGGAAAAGCCTGTCCAGAAGCCCGCGGAGCCCCCCGCGGAAAAACCTGCCGAAAAGCCGGCGGAGAAACCCGCCGAGCAGCCCGATACCAGTGTGGACCTGGCCGCTTTCTATGAGTCCCTGTTGGCGGACAGCACCAATATGCCCGCCATGACGCAGGCGGAGGGAGAAACGCTGGACACCTTTTACACCGGCCTGAGCGGCATCAAAACCCGCCAGTGCAGTGTGTACATGTCCATGATCTCCGCCGCCGTGGGCGAGATCGCCCTGGTGGAGGTGGAAAACGTCGCCGACGTGCAGGCGGTAAAGGACATTTTCCAAGCCCGCATCGACTATCAGGTGGGCGATGACGCCAATCCCGGCGGCGCCTGGTATCCCGCCAGTATCGAGGGCTGGAAAAACAACTCCCGCATCGTCTCCAACGGCAATTACGTCATGCTGGTGGCCCTGGAGGGGGCCGATGACGTGGTGGCCGCCTTCAACGCCCTGTTCGCATAACAACAAAGCATCCCGGCGCCGGATCGGCGCCGGGATGCTTTGCTTGTCAAAAAACCTGATGGATCGGAAAGGCGTTGGCAAAAAGCAAGGGGAGTACGAGGGGACGGGAGTCCCTTCGTGTTGAATCGAATGCCTGCAAAAAGCCTGTGAGAACAGGCGTTTGCGCCGCGAAGCGGCAGCTTTTCGGGCTGCGGGGCAGTCCAAAAAGCGAGGCATTGCTTTTTGTCCGCTCATTCCTCCGCCAGGGCAAAGGCGGTGCGGACGAAGTCATCCACCTCTTCCAGCGTATCGAAGCAGGCGATGGCCACCTGGTTGCCCATGGTGCCCGCCAGGGCATCCGGCATCCGGGTGAACAGCTTCGCGTGGCTACCGCAGCGCTCCTGGAGCTGGGGCAGGGTCAGCTGGTAGTGATTCTCGTCCCTGCGCCCGGCGTAGATGCAGTAGGTGTGGGGGCCATCATAGGTATGGCGCAGCTCGTCGAAGGCCACCATGTCCGCCCAGATCTGATACACATCGGCGCTCTGGCCGAAGTTCAGCATGTCCGGGGTAAAGCCGCCGGCGGGGCGCATATTGACCTCCAGGGCCACGATGTCTCCCCGCTTGCCCAGGCCCTCCTTGCCCTCCGTCAGCCGGAAGAACTCCAGGTGGAAAAAGCGGCTGGAGGCGCCGAAGGCCTTCAGCGTGGCCTTGCCCGCCGCCTCCACGTCGGCGGGGACCTCCTTGTCCACATAGTAGTATGTAGGCACGCCCTCGTTCACCATGTCCATGATGGAGTTGCGGGTGATGTGGCTGGCGGCGAACAGCACCTCGCCCCGGGAGTCACACACGCCGTCGTAGGTGGTGACCACGCCGGTAACGTATTCCTCCATCAGATAAGGCACCGGCGGCAGCTCATGGAAGAAGTCCTCGGTATCTTTGTCGCTTTGCAGCTTCCAGGTGGCGATGGCGCCCACGCCGTTGTCCGGCTTCACGATGACGGGATAGCCCACCTCATGAATGAAGTCCAGAGCGGCCTCCAGGGTGGTGACGGGGCGGCAGCGGGCGCAGGGGATGCCCGCCCTGCGGTAATACTCCTTCATGGCGAACTTGCTCTTGTATTTTTCGATCTCATGGGACTTCAATCCGGTGGTGATGTTGAAATCCGTCCGCAGCCGGGCGTCCAGCTCCAGCCAGTATTCGTTGTTGCTCTCCACCCAGTCGATTTTGCCGTACTGGCCGGTGAAGTAACCCACGGCCCGCAGCACTTGGTCGTAGTCCTCCAGGCTGTCCACCCGGTAATACTCCGTCAGGGCCCGCTTCAGGTCCGGATGCAGCCCCTCATAGGGGCAGTCGCCCACGCCCAGCACATTGACGCCGTTTTCCTTCAGGCGGATGCAGAACCAGCGGTACGCCTCCGGAAAGTTGGGGGAAATAAAAACAAAGTTCACAGTGACCCCTCCCTGGTTTAACACTTTATAGCATTGAATTATAGGCGCTTATCCCTTCAATTGCAAGAGAAAATTCCACGGGCGTTGTCTTGTTCCGCCCCCGCTTTTGTGGTAAACTGCCAGTGAGCAAAGGAGGAGACGCCCATGCACACGGAATATTACAAGGAATACAGCCCCCGTCTGAAGCGGGACATGGAATTCAAGGTATACGGCCACGGCGGGAAGCCGGTCTTGGTGTTCCCCTGCCAGAACGGCCGCTTTTTTGACTGGGAGGGCTTTGGGATGCTGGACACCCTGGGGGACTATCTGGAGGGCGGAAAGCTCCAGCTGTTCACCGTGGACACCATCGACACCGAGACCCTCTCCCTGGTGGGCGGTGACCCCTATACCCGGGTCCGCCTCCATGAGGCCTGGTACAACTACATCATGGAGGAGCTGCTGCCCCGCATCCGCCAGATCAACGGCACGGGCCAGGACCTGCTGGCCACCGGCTTTTCCATGGGCGCCTATCACGCCGCCAACTTTTTCTTCCGCCGGCCGGACGTGTTCGACAGCGTCATCGCCCTGTCCGGCATTTACGACACCAATGACATGTACAACGGCTACATGGACGAGGTGGTCTACGCCAACGACCCCTGCGCCAGTCTCTCCGGCATGCCGGAAGACCATCCCTACATCCAGCTGTACAACCAGTGCAAGATCATGATCTGTGTGGGCCAGGGCGCCTGGGAGGACCTGCTGCTGGCCGGCACCCGCCGCCTGGACGAGGTGCTGCGCCGCAAGGGCATCCACGCCTGGGTGGATTACTGGGGCCTGGACGTGAACCACGATTGGCCCTGGTGGAAAAAGCAGATCCGCTATTTCCTGCCCAACGTGGTGGGCCAGCCCTGATGGGCGGAACAAAAGGCGCTTCCCCGAAAGATCCCCGGAGACGCGCCGCTCCATCCAAACAAGACGGCAAAAAGAGAGACACGCTGGGCGTGTCTCTCTTTTCAGGCTGCCGCGGTGGATAACGCAGCTGGGAGCTTACAAGATGGTCTGACGGGAGGCGCATCAGCAGGCCAGCAGCTTTTTCACCGCTTCCTCCCTGCTCTCCGTAAAGAAAAAATCCTTGCCTTGATTGGACTCATAGATGAAATCCCGCAGCGGCTTGCTTGTATAGCGGGTGTAATCGCCATAAAAGGCCGCCTTCACATGGTAGTTGATATACTTCTGCAAAATTTCACCTGCCACGCCTGTGCTGAGGACAAAAAACTCGTCACAGACCAGATCCTTATCCATCACGATCCTGGTGGCGCCTGTTTCATATTTGACAGCCATTGCCAGTTCCAAGGCGGACCGGGTATCGACGATCAGTTTTTGACCATCAGAAACTACCGCGACGAGTATGTCTTTTTCTTTGATCATTTCAATTTTCATGTGAATCTCCGAATCAGGTAAAATCAAAAACGCGGCTGCCGCAGCAGCCAGTCCCTATATTCCCGCATCTCCCGATTGCCGGGCACTACCTGCAGCACATAATTGACCCGTCCCAGCAGCTGCGCGGTATAGCCTGGCGCAGAGATCTCCAGTCCCTGTCTGCGGATGTGCTCCTCGACTCCGTATTTCCGGCAGAAGTACAGCTCTTGCCGCAGCCTGCGGCGATATTCCGCCGATACATTCGGTTTTTCGTTGACAATGATCCCGGTGACCGCTTTCCTTTGACCGTCACGCGCGATGACGGTCTTTTTGTCATTCAGGAAGAAGCCCATTTTCCGCAGTTCCTGCCTGACAAGCCAAATGACCTCCCGCGGTTCAAAATTGCCGGAGAAGGTCATGTCATCACAATAGCGGGTGTATGTAATGCCTTTCTTCACACACCATCCGCCCACTCTGTTGTCAAAATCCCGCATGATGATGTTGGAGATGGCCGGCGAGGTCGGCGCTCCCTGGGGAAGCGCGTCCTGATACATGCACAGCATCGTCAAAAGGACACGGTTTGCCTCAGAATAGCGTTCGGCCGGAAACGCCTTCTCTTTTACCATCGGATAAATAATGTGGTCAAAGAACTGCCGGACATCCAGCTTCAAGATGACAGGCCGCCCCGCATGCGGCCTTGCGTTGCGCAATGTGCTGCCGCCGGGCCGGTACGCAGCGGCAAACGGCGAGATCTCCTCGCCGGCAAGCAGGTGATTGGCGATGCTGCGCTGGATGGCTTTCAGAAAATCATCCGGCACGAACAGTGTGCGGAACGTTCCGCCGCCTTTGGGAAGGCGGACCTTCCGGTAATGAGCCCCGCGGTGATAACTGACGCTGTACAGCGCTCTTGCCGAAAAGCCGAGGTCTTTTTCAAGGGAGGAAAGCTCCTGATATACGATCATATGAAGCTCTCCTCCCCTCTTGAAAACGGAACAAAACCATGTGGATCCCGAAGCTGTGGAGCTGCATGGTAGCCCATGCAGTGGGCATTGAATGCAGCGGAGCCAGCTTTGGGTGCACGACGTGCATGTTACTGGGTCCTGCATCCCGGCCGCGACTCGCGGCCGGTGCCAGCGTAAAACTGACTTGCGCTGATGTTCCGTTTTTTACGAATGGCAGCTGGAAACAGATGCGCAGCCATCGTCTTTCCCGTATGCATTTTGCCGACTGGCAGCGTTGAAGCTCTGCCCAAGACATATCCGTGTTTTGTCCTATTATATCAAAGCAGCATTCTTTTTCAATAATTTAATTTTATGAACCCACAGCAGACGTTTTTGAAAGAAAATTACGTGATAAACATACAGCTTCCACTGCCCTGCCCAACCGCGAACCCATCGGAGCGGATCGCGGTTGGAAGCGAAGAAAAAGCACGTCCGGCGTATGAAAAGGCCCTAAGGCCTTTTCATTGCCTTAGGGTTTTTTTTGAGCTGGTGCGCCTGAAGGGACTCGAACCCACACGCATTGCTGCACGAGAACCTAAATCTCGCATGTCTACCAATTCCATCACAGGCGCGTATTTGGTTTTTCAAGCGGGCGCTGGGTGGAGCGGAACCCCCTCCCCTGACGGGACAGCACCTGCCCGGTATCTCTGCCGGTCCGCCATTGCCCGTTGTACGCTGAAAGCACAAATGCAGTATACCACATTCTCCGCCCTTGAACAATAGGAAATTCTGCGTTACAATGTAAGTTCGAAGAACAGAGAATCGAGGTTGTTTTATGACGACTCCCTGTGTTGCCGCCATTCACGATATGTCCGGCTTCGGCCGCTGCTCGCTGACGGTGGCCATCCCCGTGCTCTCCGCCATGGGCGTCCAGTGCTGCCCCCTGCCCACCGCGTTCCTCTCCACCCATACCGGCGGGTTTGAAAACTTCACCTTTCTGGACATGACGGACGAGATGCCCAGAGTCGCCGCTCACTGGAAGTCCCTGGGGCTTCAGTTCCAGTCCGTGTACAGCGGCTTTCTGGGCAGCGAACGGCAGATCGGCATCGTAGAGGCGTTTATCCGGGACTTCCGCACGCCGGACTGCATCGTGGTGGTGGACCCGGTCATGGGCGACCACGGAAAAGTGTACCAGACCTATACCCCTGCCATGTGCGCCGGCATGGCCCGTCTCGCGGAGCAGGCGGATGTCATCACTCCGAACCTGACGGAGGCCGCCCTGCTGCTGGGCATCCCTTACAGCGACCTGCCCGTCGGGGCGGATGGCTGCCGGGAGATCGTGGAGCGGCTGAGTCTGGGGGGCCGCCGCTCCGTGGTGCTCACCGGCGCGTCCACGGCGCCCCATCTCACCGGCGCCATGTGCTTTGACGCCGCCTCCGGCCGCACGGAGGCCGTGCAGATCCGCCGGGTGGAGCGGGAGTTCCACGGCACCGGCGATGTGTTTGCCAGCGTCCTCACCGGCGCGCTGGTCCACGGCCATTCCCTGACGGAGGCCGCGGGACAGGCTGTGGAGTTCATCCGCGCCTGCGCGGAGCGGACTGCCGCCGAGGACCTCCCCCTGCGGGAGGGTGTGGACTTTGAGCCGCTGCTGGGACTTTTGACAGGGGGCCGCTCATGAACGCCTTCATGCCTTCTCTGCGCCGGGTCAATGTGCTCTACACCCTGGTGCAGCTGACCTACTGGGCCGCCTTCGCCGCCTTTGCCGGCTACCAGACCGCCCTGCTGCTGGGGCGGGGCTTTTCCAGTGGCGACGCCGGCGTGTTCGCCGCCATCCGGTGCCTGGCTGGCATCTTCGCCCAGCCGCTGCTGGGCGGATGGGCGGACCGCCACCCGCAAGTGCCCCTGAAGCGCATCCTCTGCGTCTGTCTGGGGCTGGGGCTGGCGGTAAACGCGGTGCTTTACTGCACCCGCCCCGGCTTTTGGGGCAGCGCCCTCATTTTCCTGGCCCTGGGCGTGCTGGATCTGAATCTCTATCCGCTGCTGGACTCCATGGCGGTGCAGTTCATCAACGCCGGCCTGGATGTCAATTACAGCCTAGGCCGGGGTCTGGGGTCCTTTTCCTACGCGGTGGCTTGTGTGCTCCTGGGCCGCCAGTCCGCCGCCTTCGGTACGGAGTCGGTACTGCTGACCCACATGGCTCTGCTGATGCTGCTGATGATCATCATCACCGTTTACCCCACCTTCCCGGCGGAGGCTCTTCCTCCCCGGGAGCATGGCCCCCGCTCCCACTCCATTTTCCAGATCCTCCGTGGCAATCCCCCCTTCTCCCTGATGCTGGCGGCGGTGTTCTGCGGCATGACTGCCGTGATGCCCATCGTCAGCTTCATGGTGAACATCGTCTCGGACCGGGGCGGCGGCACCTCCCATCTGGGCGTGGCGCTGTTCCTCATGGGTGCCTCGGAGCTGCCCGCCGCCCTGCTGTTCCCCTACCTGTGGCGCCGCCTGGGCAGCCAGGGCATGATGGTGTTGTCCGTAGCGTTTATGGCGGTGAAGCCCCTGCTGTTCCTGCTGGCCCCGTCTCTGGTGTGGGTCCTGCTGGTCCAGCCTATCCAGATGCTGGGCTACGGCCTTTTTACCCCCGCTTCCGTCTACTATGCCAATGAAAATGTCTCCCCCGCCGACCGGGTCCGGGGCCAGGCCATCATGATGATGGCCTCCAACGGTCTGGGCGGCATGATGGGCAATCTCATCGCGGGCTTTGCCATCGACCTGGGCGGCGTCAACGCCATGCTGGCTCTGTGCACCGCCATCGGCGCCCTGGGTCTGCTGCTGGCTCTGGCCGCCGTCCGCCTCTCCCGGGACCGGGCTTAAATCCCCTTGTGTTTGTTTCACGGCCGCCGGCCGTATGATAAGGAGGTTTTTCACTCATGAACGTGCTTTTGCTCAATGGCAGCCCCCACGCGGACGGCTGCACCGCCGCCGCCTTGCGGGAGGTGGCCTCCACCCTGGAGTGCGAGGGGGTGGAGACGGAGATCCTCCACGTGGTGGGCCAGCCCATCCGGGGCTGCACCGCCTGCCGCCGGTGCAAGGAGGTCCCCGGCCGCTGTGTGTTTGATGACGACCTGGTGAACCGGGTGCTGGAAAAGATGGAGCACGCCGACGGCCTGGTCATCGGCTCGCCGGTGTATTACGCCTCCGCCAACGGCGCCCTCATCTCCCTGCTGGACCGGGTGTTCTACGCCGGGAACTGCTTCCGCTGCAAGCCCGCCTGCGTGGTCTGCTCCGCCCGCCGGGGCGGCGCCACCGCCACTTACGACCAGCTGAACAAATACCTGGGCATCAGCGGCATGCTCCAGGTGCCCTCCTGCTACTGGAACATGGTCCACGGCATGAACAAGGAGGAAGTGGTCCGGGACGGCGAGGGCATGCGGAACATGCGGGAGCTGGGCCGGAACATGGCGTGGCTGCTGCGGGTGCTGGAAGCCGCCGGGAAGACCATCCCCCTGCCGGAGCCGGAGCCTCCCGTCCGCACCAACTTCATCCGATAAAAAGCCGGGCGCATCCCTTTAGATGCGCCCGGCTCGTTTTCTCTCAGCGGTCAGGATTGCCCCAGGCAGGGGCTACGTTGTAGGGCTTGTAAGTAGAGGTCAGGACCTTTTCAAACACCCGGGCCTCCGGGTCCTCAATGCGCCGGAGGATCTGCTCTCCCGCGGCCAGGCCCAGCTCCTCCACCGGCTGGATAATGGAATCCATCTGGTTTTCATACAGCTGGTAAATGCCGGAATCATAGTCCACAAAGCTCACCAGATCGATGTCCCGCCCCAGTCGGATGCCCCGCTTGTGGAGGTGGATGATGGTCTCTCCGCCCATGAGGCCCTGGCAGACGATGATGGCATCGCACTTTTGCTGCAGCAGCTCGTTCAAACAGGTGTGGGCACTGTCCTCCATGGAGTTGCCATAACGGATCAGGGACTCATCCTCCGGCAGGCCGCAGTCGGCGACTGCCTGCTGGTAGGCGGAGATCCGCTCCCGGGTGGTGGACAGGCGGGGCAGGCCGCCGATGATACCGATGCGCTTGGCCCCCTTGCCGGCCAGGCGGCAGACGCTGCGGTAGATGGGGCGGAAGTTGGACACGCAGATGGATGAGTACTTTTTCACATCAAAAGTCCGGTCCACCAGCACCACCGGGAAGCCGGCAGGGATGAGGGAGTCGAACCGCTGGAAATCGTCCATGGTGCTGGCGATGAGCAGTCCGTCCACCAGTCCGGCGGACAGCAGGCGGATGTTGTTTTCCTCCCGGTCCATGTCCTCCTTGGTGTTGGCGATGATGAGATGATAGCCGTGGGCCGCCAGGCAGGTCTCCACAGACTCGATCATGGTGGCGAAAAACTTGTTGGCGATATCGGGCACGATAAAGCCCACGGTCTTTTTCTTGCCGGTGCGGAAGCTGCGGGCAGAGGCGTCCGGCGTATAGCCCAGCTCTGAAATGGCCCGGTACACCTTTTCCTTTGTCTCGCTGGAAACATAGCGGGTATTGTTGATGGTGTGAGACACCGTGGCGGTGGAAACTCCCGCCAGCTTAGCCACGTCACTGATCGTCACTTTCATTGGTTTTTCCCCTTGCGTAATCGGTTTTCACCTTACGTAATCCATTTTTTCTTTCAGTATAAAACCGCCTGTCCCATTCGTCAAGCACTTTTCCCCATATTTCGCCGCTTCTTTGTCTAAAAGCACGTTTTTCTTATCAAAAATCACAATTTGAAAAACAGATTGTTATTCGAAATGACAGTTGCCAAAAGCAGTTTCGTGTGATAGTATACTCGTGTAAATCGATTAAGCAAAACGTTTGCGCAAACGTTTTGGCGGCAGTTCTCTGTCCCGTCAAACTTGAAAGGAGTTTTTTTGACTATGAAAGCCAAGATCGGTATCAATGGTTTCGGCCGCATCGGCCGTCTCGTCTTCCGCGCTGCCCTGGCCCATGACGATGTTGAGGTCGTCGGCCTGAACGACCCCTTCATGAACCCCGAGTATATGGCCTATATGCTGAAATATGACAGCGTGCACGGCAAGTTCCCCGGCGAGGTCAAGGCCGAGGACGGCATGCTGGTCGTGGACGGTAAGAAGTTCCCTGTCTTCACCGCCATGGATGTCAAGGACATTCCCTGGGCTTCCGTCGGCGCTGAGTATATCTGCGAGTGCACCGGCAAGCACCTGAGCAAGGACCTGTGCCAGGGCCACATCGACGCCGGCGCCAAGCACGTCATCATGGGCGCCCCCTCCAAGGACGACACCCCCATGTTCGTCATGGGCGTCAACAACGATAAGTACACCTCTGACATGACCTTCGTCTCCAACGCCTCCTGCACCACCAACTGCCTGGCTCCCATCGCCAAGGTCCTGAACGATAAGTTCGGCATCGTGGAAGGTCTGATGACCACTGTTCACTCCGTCACTCCCACTCAGAAGCTGCTGGACGGCGCTTCTCTGAAGGATTGGCGCGGCGGCCGTGCCGCTACCGGCAACATCATCCCCTCCTCCACCGGCGCCGCCAAGGCCGTGGGCAAGGTCATCCCCGAGCTGAACGGCAAGCTGACCGGTATCTCCATGCGCGTCCCCACTCTGGACGTGTCTGTGGTGGACCTGACCGCCAAGCTGGCAAAGCCCGCCTCCTATGAGGATATCTGCGCCGCCATGAAGGAAGCCTCCGAGGGCGAGCTGAAGGGCGTTCTGGGCTATACTGACGAGGACGTTGTCTCCTCCGACTTCCTGGGCGACACCCGCACCTCCATTTTCGACAAGAAGGCCGGCCTGTCCCTGACCGACACCTTCGTGAAGGTTGTCTCCTGGTACGACAACGAGTGCGGCTACTCCAACAAGATGGTGGAGCTGATCGCCTATATGTGCTCCGTTGACAACAAGTGATCCACTCCACAGGATCGTTGTTTTACAGTGATGCATCCGCCCGGGCTCTGCCCGGGCGGATGCATTTTCGTAGGCAGTTTATATGCCGCTGACTGCGTCGCCGCAAAGTCCGCTTTCCCCTTTCGGGGAAATCTCCGCCCGCTCCCTTGCTCCTCCGCCTCCCGCCGTGACCGCTCCGCTGGGTCACGGTGGGAATTTTTCATCGCATCTGATTGGACGATCCTGCTGGGAACTTCCCCCCAACATAACATTTCCCCCCATCCACTCCAGCGGTGAATGGGGGGCTTACTCATTGATTGGATTGCTTCCCCGCAAAACCTTTGGTTTTCCGGGGACCCCATATACAACTCAAATGGGCAGGCAAAGCCCGCCCATTTCAAGATTTTTGCTCCGCAAAAATACTTGCACGCCGCTTGTGCGGCGGCGCAGCCCTGCCGCGCGGACAATCCCGCCAGAAATATCTCCCAACATAACATTTCCCCCCATCCACTCCAGCGGTGAATGGGGGGCTTACTCATTGATTGGATTGTCCAATGGTCTCTACCTCGTACTTTCTTAGATTCCGTTCGATGCTGGGGGTAAAGTGGGAACTCAAGGGTTTCGCCAATCCTTAAAACATCAGGTACACGCAGTCATTTGCTCTGGTCATTGCCAAAACTTACTCGTGTGGCTCATCATAGTGAGGAACGTTTCGTCTTTGGGTACGCCGGAGTTTCACTGTTTTGAGGAATTCCTCGTTGCCGAACGGTTCAAGATCTCTGGAATCTCTGAGCTTGCTAGCCCATGGGACTCACTCCTTTCTTGTGTCTATAATATACAATATTCACTCACACTTGTCAACTATCTTTATTCATTTTTTACAGTTTGCACAATGTAAATCGTTTTCCCCTCGTCACCGTGCACAAACGTCCGCATTACGTGTACAGCTCCTCCGCCATTGCCCACCGGGATAGCGCCTTCTCCTGCCAAAAGGCCTCCAGCAAAGCGTCCAGATTTTCCCCGCTGTGCTCGATCTCGCAGCTGAACCGCCGCAGCGCCTCGGAAAGGCCGCACACCGCCGCCAGGCGCTCGACCGTCAGCACCGCGAACACCGCAAGCTGTGCCCGGGACAGCAAGTCCCCGTCATTGACGGCCTTCAGCAAATACCGGAAGGCGAAGTAGACCGCGATCCGCTCCAGCAAGGCCTCGGGCTGCGGCACAGGGGGCGCTGTCTCCGCCTGTCTCAGCAGGTCCGGCCAATCCCTGTCCAAAATCTCCAAAGTCCTCAAAAACCGCAGGGCAAAAGGAAACATCAGGCGCTCTCCCGCCGGGTATCCGGCCCCGGAGGGCTGCCAACTCTCCGCCAGAGCGGGGAGCTGTGCCTCCCGCTCCTCCTCCAGCAGGGCCTGT